>JBJTHX010000338.1:0-3210 GCA_046094745.1 Planctomycetia bacterium | reverse complement strand
CGGCGCGGGGGGGGGGGGCGGCCCCGCGGGGGGGCCGGGGGCGGGCCCCCCCGCCGACGCTCGCGGTGCTCGCCGCCCACCGCCCGGCCCGCTGGACGCTCCCCGAGGCGGTCGCCGTCTCGCGTCGCTGGCCGCTGGCGCCCCTGGTTGCCGTGACGACGAGCCTCGCGGACGGCCGCCGCCGCAGCGGCCCTTGGCTGCCGGGCGTCGAGGAGGTGCCCTGGCACGATTTTCCAGGGCGGCTCGCCTGGTGGCTCGTCGAGTTGGCGGCGGGCCGCGCGGGCAGCCTCGGCCTGCCGGCCACCGCCCGGCGCGAGGAACGGCATTCCGACTCGGCCGCGCGGGTGCGGGCGGTGGTGGCGGAGGCCGGGGGGCCGGCGACGGTGTCGGTCGCCGGTGCGTGCCGCACCGCGGTCGAAGGCACGGCCGATCTCGTGGTCGCCGCCGGCTTTCCGGTCGTCGGTCGCACGCGTGGTCGGCCGCGGCTCGACGACCCGGCCGACGTGGTGGTCTGGGACACCGCCGCGCCGGCGGGTTCCGACCTCGCATGGCTGGGGATGCTCGCCGCCAACCAGCCAGGTCGCGGCATCGTGCTGCTCGACTCGTTTCCGCGCGGCGACACGGCCCGCCTCGCCCTGCGGGCCGGGGCCGCCGCCGTCCTCGGCCGCCCGGCGGGCCTCGAGGCCCTCGCCGGCACGCTCCTACGGCTCCAAAACCGGGCCGACACTGCCCTTGGTGCCGCCGATCAGGCCGGCTAGCATCCCCGCCTTTCCACCGGGTGCGAACCGATTCCCCATGGCAGCACGCGCCGACCTTCTCGCCCGCACCACCGTCGCGATCGTCCTCGCCGGAGGCGCGGTCGGTTGCGCGCGGTTGGCCATCGGACCGGGCATGACGGCGGCGGCCCTGCAGGCGACGGCGGTCGTGCCCTGGGCCGCGGCGGCCGACCTGCCGCGCCGCTCGGAGGTGGAGGCCGGCCAGCTCGTGATCCACGCCGACTTCCCGCTCGCGGGGCAGCATCGCCTGGTCCGCGATCTCGAGAACCTGCGGGCCGACGTCAGCCAGTACCTCGACATGCCGATCTCCGACGAGCCGGTGCACCTCTACCTCTTCGAGACACCGCAGCGTTACGACGCGTTCGTGGCCCGGCAGTTCCCCACGTTCCCGGCCCGCCGCGCCTTCTTCGTCGAGACCGACACCACGCTCGCCGTGTTCGCCGCCTGGCAGGACCGCCTCGCCGAGGACCTGCGGCACGAGACGACCCACGGCTACGTGCACGCGGTGGTGCCGACCGTTCCCCTGTGGCTCGACGAGGGCATCGCCGAGTTCTTCGAGGTGCCGCGGGCCGACGCGGGGCTGCACCGCGGCCACGTGGCCCACCTCTCGGGCCGGATCCTCGAGGGCACCTGGCGGCCGGACCTGGCCCGCATGGAAGCGCTCGCGTCGGCGGGTGAACTGTCGCAGGACCACTACGCCGAGGCCTGGTGCTGGGTGCACTGGCTGCTGCGGACGACGCCCGAGCGCCGCCGGCTGCTCCAGGATTACCTGGCGGCGGTGCGGCGCGACACGGCGGCCCCGCCGCTCTCGGTGGCCCTCCGCCATGCCCCGGGCACGCCGTCCGACCTGGCCACGGCGCTCCGCGGGCACGTCGAGTCGCTGGCCGCCGCCACCGGCGAGCAGTAACCAGCCCTACGCCGGGCGGGTGAAGACCGTGCCCCGCTCGGCGATCGCGAAGCCGAGCTTCTCGAAGAGTTTCACGGCGGCGGCGTTCGACTCCGTCACCTGCGTCTCCACCAGCGTGACGCCCTCCTGGGCCAGGTCGTGCAGCGCCTCGGCCACGAGGTAGCTCGCCAGCCCCTGCCGTCGCCGCGGCCCCTCGATGTCGACGTGCAACAAGCCCGCCGCCGCCACGCCCCAGGCCGCCGCGAGCGGCTGCATGTCCCAGAACGAGGCCCCGCCGAGCAGGTCGTCGGTCGCGTTCCGCAACTCGTACCGCCGCAGCGCGATGCCGGTGGTCGTGGCCGCCTCCCACCACGTCCGCCGCGCCGGCTCGTCGATGACCCGCAGCGAGGTCGCACGGCGGATCGCCATCTGCAGCCGGTTGACCGGCGGACGGAACCCCGCCAGCGACCGCCGCAGCACCGCGATCCGGGCGGCCTCCGCATAGCCGGCCCGGCGGAAGACGTCCTGCATCCCGGGCGAGGAGTCGAGGATGCCCGGCAGGTCGGAGCCGCCGTAGAGGCCCAGATAGAACCCGCCGAGCGCCGGCGTGCCGCCGCCGTGCGGCGCGGCCACGCCGCGACGGCGGAGGTAGTCCTCGCAGCGGCCGAGCAGGCCGTCGGCCACGGCCCGCTCCTCCTCGTGCGGCACGGTGACCACGAGCATCGTGGTGCCGATCGAGGTGTCGATGGCGGTCTTCGCGGCGTTCGGACCGAAACCGGCGTGGGCGAAGCCGACCATCCGCTCACCGTCGAGGGCCACGACGAGCCCCTCGCGGTCGAAGTATGGCTTGGAGAAGACGCAGGCCTCGAGCAGGGCCGAGGTCATCGGCTGCATCGCCGCGGCGCCGAGGTCCGCGGCCCGCCAGGTGTCGGCGAGCCGCGGAGGATCGTCGTTGCGGAAGCAGCGGGACGAGATCACGCCTCCGCCCCCGCCGGCCCGGCGGCGAGGCGGACGAGCAGCCGCCCATCCTCCTCGCGCACCTCGTGCACCGCCTGCCGCACCGTGGCCGAGATCGTGTGCCGGCCCGTCGTGACGTCGAACTGCCAGCCGTGCCAGGGGCAGGTGAGGGTCGTGCCGCAGAGCGTGCCCGTGCCCAGAGGGCCGCCCTGGTGCGGGCACAAGCCGTCGATCGCGTGGAACCTGCCGTCGATGTTGGCGATCGCCACCATCCGGCCGTTCACGACCCGCTCGATGCTCGTGCCGGGCGGGCAGTCGGCGCTCGCGGCGACGTCGATCCAGTCGGACATGGCGGGGGGCGGCGCGGCCGGGCACGGGCGCCGCCCGACCCGGGGCGTCAGGCGGCCGATCGCCTCACTCTACCGCGTCCCGGCCGCCCCCGCCATCGGCGGTGCACCCACCAGTACTGCGCCGGCGCCCGGCGGATGGCCTGCTCCAGCAGCGTGGTGTACCACTGCGACACCGCGGTCAGGTCAGCCGTCTGCGGTCCGCCGGCGGCCGGATCGGCGGTCCCCTCGAGCCGCAGGTCGT
>JBJTHX010000337.1:0-5629 GCA_046094745.1 Planctomycetia bacterium | reverse complement strand
CGTCGGCGCAGCGGTCGGTGGGATGCGCGAGGAGCACGGTGGCCTGCGGGTGCGGCCGCTCGACCGGCTGGTACCAGGGCATCTCGTCGAGCTTGGCCCAGGCGCGGGGCAGCGGCCAGCAGTCGTGGTGGTGGCTCTTGCTCCTGGCCCTGGCGTGCCTGCTGCTGGAGACGCTCCTCCTCGGCTGGCCGTACCGCGAGCGGCAAGCGGCCCAGCCCGCACCCGCGGGAGGCGCCGCATGAACGAGCTGCTCGGCAACCTGCTGCGGATCGAGAACGTGCGGTCGATCGACCGCTTCGAACTGGCGTTCGCGGCCGCCTGGGCCCAGCGGCATCCCGAGTGGGTGCTCCTGGGCTGCGTGGCGGCGATCGCGGCCGCGATCTGGTTCTACCACCGGTTCCAGCCCACGGTTCCCAGGCCGCGGCGGTTCGCGCTCTCCGCGCTGCGGGCCGCCCTGCTCGCACTGCTGGTCGTCTTGCTCGCCGACCCGGTGCTCCAGGTGACGGTGCAGCACGTCTCGCGGCCGCTCCTGTGGCTCCTCGTGGACGGCTCGGAGAGCATGGAACTCCGCGACGATCTGCCCGAGGACGAGCGGACGCGGCTGGCCGCCGCCACGGGACTCAAGCCGGCCGGCGAGACCGTTCCCGCGCGGATCGACTACCTGCGTTCCTGGCTCGGCCGGCAGGAGGAGAACGTCGTCGGGCGGCTGGCGGAGAAGTTCCGCGTCAAGGCCTTCCTGTTCGACGGGCCCGACAGCGTCACGCCGCTCGACCTCGACGACGAGGGGCGGGGCACGGTCGATCCCGCGAAGGCGGCCGCGGCCCTCACGGCCAAGGGCGAGGTGACCGCGATCGGGGCGGCGCTCCGCGACATGCGGGCGCGGCACACCGCCTCCAGCCTGCAGGGGCTCGTCGTCGTGAGCGACTTCGACGAGAACTCCGGCCCGCCCGCGGTCGAGGCGGCCGAGCGGCTGGGCGTGCCCTGCTACACGATCGGGCTCGGGCCCTCGATCGCCGTCGACATCGCCGCCGAACTGCAGTCGCCCCCGGTGATGAAGAAGGGGGAGGCGACGAGCGTGAGCGTGCTCGTGCGGCAGTCGGGCCTCACCGGTTCCTCGGTGCCCGTGGCCGTCATCGGCCGGCTCATCGGCAGCGACGGCCCCGGCGTTGAGGTGCCGATCGGCGCCCGGTCCGTCACGCTCGACGGCCCCACGGCCACGGTGGAGATTCCCTACACGCCGTCCGAGGTCGGCCGCTGGGAGTTCACGGCCACGGTCGAGCCACAGGCCGGCGAGTCGGTCGCGGGAAACAACGTCTCGACCCGCGAGGTCAACGTCCGCGACGACTTCCTGCGGCTGATGTACGTGGCCGACGAGCCGGGCTGGGAATGGCGGTTCATCAAGGAGGTGTTCTACCGCGATCCGCTCGTGGGCGAGCGCGGCTTCCGCACCTACCTCCGCTCGGCCGACCCGCGGGTCCGCCGCGAGAACCCGCTGTATCTGGAGACGGCCACGCCGCCGCGCGGCGAGTTCTTCGCCAACGACGTGCTGTTCATCGGCAACTTCGACGCCCGCTCGATGAGCGGCCGGTTCGCCGAACTGGCCCGCGAGTTCGTCGAGACGTTCGGCGGCGGGCTCGTGGTGATCGGCAGCCGCTGGAACGGCCCCGGGCAGTTCGCCGGCACGCCGCTGGGCGACATGCTGCCGGTGGTGCCGACCGCCGGCACGGAGGCGACGGCGAAGGAGTTCCGCCCGCGGCTCACGGCCGAGGCGCCGCTGTTCGAGTTCATGCGGCTGGGCCGCGACGAGGCCGACAACGCCCGCGCCTGGGCCAAGCTCGACGAGATGCCCTGGTACCAGCCGGTCGAGCGGCCGCACCCGCAGGCCACCGTGCTCCTCGCGCATCCCACCGACCGCTGCGCCGACGGCCGCACGCCGCAGCCGCTGATCGCGATCCGCCGCTACGGCCGGGGCGAGGTGGTGTACCTCGCCTTCGACGAGATGTGGCGGATGCGGAAGGGCGTGGGCGACCGCTACTACCGGCAGTTCTGGGGCCAGCTCATCTACCGTCTGGGTTTGAGCCACGCCCTCGGCTCGAGCAAGCGGTTCGTCGTGCGGAGCGACGCCGACAAGTACCAGCCCGGCGACGCCGCCGTGATCACCGTCGAGGCCTACGACAAGGACTTCCGGCCGCTGAAGGCCGATGGCCTGGCCGGCCGGTCGCTCGCCGGCGAGCTGGTCTCGCCCGAGGCGCTGCGGGCGGAGAAACCGCCGCAGCCGGTGGCGCTCCAGCAGCTCCGCGAGGGCGTGTTCGAGGCCCGCGTGCAGCTCGGCGACGCGGGCGAATACCGGATGCGGGTCACCGACCCGCTCACCGGCGAGGCGACCGAGGCCGCCTTCCGCGTCGACTCGCTCTCGGCGGAGAAGCGGAGCGTGGTCCGCAACACCGCCCTGGCCGGCATGCTCGCCTCGCGGACTGGGGGCCGGGCCTACGACCTCGCCTCCGCCACCCGGCTGCCCGACGAGATCGACTCGGTCGCCCGCCCGGAGCGGAGCGTGAAGGTCTTCCCGCTGTCGAACACCTGGATCTGTTTCCTCACGGTCGTCGGGCTGATGCTCGGCGAATGGCTGCTCCGCAAGCGGTCGAACCTCTCCTGACCCCGCGCCCCATGGCCACCGACACGCTCACCGCCGACGCGCCCACCACCGCCCCCCGGGCCGCCGGGTCGCGCTCCAGCCGGCTCGACCCGCTGCGTGTCCGGCTCGACGCCGTGCGCAAGCGGCGGCTCTTCAGCCGGCGATTGACCGCCTGGACGGCCGTCGTGGCCGCAGTGCTCGGCGCGTTGCTCGTGGCTTTCGCGTTCGACTGGCTCTTCGGTCTGCCCCGGGCCGGTCGGCTGTGGCTCTGGGCGGGCATCATCGCCGCGGTGGTCTGGGCCTTCCGCCGCTACGCCCGGCCGCTGCTGCGCGTCCAGGAGAACGACATCGACGTCGCCCTGTCGATGGAGAAGGCCCACGGCATCGACAGCGACTTCGTTGCGGCGCTGCAGTTCGAGCGGCCCGAAGCCGATGGCTGGGGATCGGAGACGCTCCGCACGGCGGTGGTGGACTACGTTTCGGAGTTCGGCCGCCAGTGGACGAGCGCGGCGCCCCTGTGGAACCGGCTGCTCGCGGGCCGGGCCGCCTGGGCGGCCGGGCTCCTGGCCGCGTTCGCGCTCGTCGGCGTCGCGTCGCCCGGCACGCTCCGCGCCTTCGCCGAGCGGATGGCCCTCGGATCGCGGCACTATCCCACCTGGACGCGGATCGAGGGGCTCGTGATCTCCGGGCGGGAGATCGACCCGACCCGCGGCGGTGAGATCCGCGCCCCGGCCGGTCAGCCGTTGGCCGTCGAGGTGACCTGGGCGGGGCGGCAGCCGGGTGAGAGCCTGGCCACGTTCGTGGGCGATTCGGGCGGCGGGTCGGCCGACATCCCGCTCGTGCCCCCGGAGACCGAGGCGGCGGAGGGCGGCCGGCCGGCGCTCGCGGGCGAACTGCCGAACCTCACCGAGCCGGCGACCGTGGTCGTGCATGTCGGCGACGCCCGGAGCGAGTCGGTGCGGATCGTGGCCGTGCCCGCGCCGGTGGTGGAGTCGAACCTTGTCGTCGCACCGCCCGCCTACGCCCGCGATGCCGTGAAGCCGGCGTCGGCCGGCCGGCAGACGGCGGTCCTCGAAGGGTCGAGCGTGGCGCTCGAGGTCGTGTGCCTCAACAAGGACCTCACGAGCGCCGAAGTCCTGATCGACGGGGCGGCCAATCCGCTCGTCCGCCAGGATGGGCCCGACGGTCGGCCGCGGTTCGTGCTCTCGGGCAGCGGTTCGCCCCTGGCGGCCGTCACGGAGCCGGTGCAGTACGAGGTGCGGGCCGTCGACAGCGACGGCCTGTCGCCCGACCGTCCGCCATCCGGCACGATCCGCATCCGCCCCGACGGGCCGCCGCAGATCGTGATCGACGCCATCACCCGGGCCGTCGTGCCGACCGCGCGGCCGACGATCTCCTACACCGTCAAGGACGATTACGGCGTGGCCCGGCTGCGGGCCAACGTCGTGGTGCAGCGCGCGGATGCCGAACCGGCCGCCGCCGCGGCGCCCGCGGAGGGCGAGGCCGCCGAACCTGCCGGCCCGCCCGCGACCGGTGCCGTGGAGATCCGGCGGGAGGGCGATCCGCCGCTCGTCGACGCCGCGCTGCCGCATAGGGGCAAGGTGGCGGTGCCGCTCGGCGGCTACGGCCTCAAGAAGGGCGACTTCGTGCGGGTCACGCTCGAGGCGGTCGACTTCCGCGGCCCGACCCCGGGCCAGGCGGCCACCAGCGCCCCCATCGACTTCTCGGTCACCGACGAGAACGGCGTGCTCGAGGCCCTGCAGCGGGCCGACACGCAGGCGGCGGAAGAGTTGAAGACGATCATCGAAGACCAGTTGCGCGTGGGAGAAAAGCCATGAAGCGATGCTTGCTCAATGCGAGACGTGCGAACCGGGCCGGCGCGGCATGCTGGCTGACGGCGTTGTTGATCGTGCCGGCGGCCGTGGCGATGGCCGCGCCCACGGGCTTCGATGCGTCCGCCCGCGACCGGGCCCAGCGGGCGCGGCAGAAGACCGCCGAGCTCGTGACCGCCGTGATCGACGTCCAGTTGCAGCAGTTGGCGGAGAACGGCCTCACCGACACGCCGATCCACTCCGAGGTGTCCGCCATGCGGCGGAACGTCGACGGCCTCGTGCAGCGGGAAATGCAGGGCGTCGTGGCCATGCTCGACCGGGGCACGATGACGCCGGCGGAGATCGGCCAGGTCCGCGAGCAGGTGCGGCTGATCGTCGTCCGGCTGGCGGAGGAGCGGCACAAACTCCTGCGGCGGCTCAAGGTGGCCGACCTGGCCGCCCAGGTCCGCCGGCTGATCGGGCTGGAGACCGCGGCCGCGAACACGGTGAGCACGCTGCCCCGGGTCGGCGAAGACCGCGAGTCGCGGATCCTCCAGGTGCTCGAATCGCAGCGGACCGTGCGGGCGCTGTGCGAGCGGCTGGAGGCCGACCTGGCCGACATGAGCGAATGGGGCGGCGCGATCGGCGACGGCGCGGCTGACGGGCTGCGGCTGATGCGGATCGGCGACGTCCGCGGCAGCCTGGCGACGGCCGAGACGCGGCTCCAGGCGACCGCCGTTCCCGCCACCCAGCAGGCCCAGGAGCGGGTGATCGCGGCGCTCGAGAGCCTGTTGGCCTCGGTGGAGCGGACGCAGGGCGTCGTCGGCGACGACAACGAGCAGGCGATCAAGGCCGTCAAGGACGCGATCGCGAAGGTCGAGGCGATCCGCAAGGAGATCGCGGCGTCGCCGCTGGAGGACACCGACGTCGAGCGGCTGATCGCTGCCCAGACGGAGGTCGAGCAGCAACTGGAGAAGATGGAGCCGATCGTCGCCCGGCGGTCCGACGCCTCGCCGCTGCTCGATCAGGCCCAGAAGGCCACGGCCGAGGCCACGGCCGCGCTCTTCGAGGCCGACAAGCAGAAGGCCGACGCCGCCGAGGGCAAGGTGCTCGGCAATCTCCGCGAGATCGCCGCGGCGCTCGAGAACCGCGATCGCAAGTCCGCCGGCGAACTGACGGCCAA
>JBJTHX010000336.1:0-2855 GCA_046094745.1 Planctomycetia bacterium | reverse complement strand
GCGATCTCCTGCGGCTTGTCGGCGTTGGTCACGGTGAGCGACACGCGGACGGTGTCGCCGATGCCCCGCGAGATCAGCTGCTCGAAGGCGATCCGCGTCTTGATGATGCCGTCGGGCGGCATGCCCGCCTCGGTCACGCCGAGGTGCAGGGGCACGTCGGGCCGCTCCGCCGCGAAGCGGCGATTGACGTCGATCACCTTCCGCGGATCGGAGTCCTTGAGCGACACGACGTAGCGGGTGAAGCCGATCGAGTCGAGCAGTTCGCAGTGCTCGATCGCGCTGGCGAGCATCGGCCCGATCGAATCGTCCGCCGCGAACTGCTCCTTCTTCGCGGGGTCGACGCTGCCGCAGTTCACGCCCACCCGCAGGGCGCAGTCGTTGGCGGCGGCCACGTCGGCGATGAACCGCACCTTGTCCTGCCAGGGCTTCGTCGGCTCGTGGTGGTAGAGGTGGCCGGGGTTGTAGCGAAGCTTGTCGACCTGGGGCGCCACCTCGACGGCCAGGCGGTAGTTCTCCTGGAGGTAGATCGCCAGGTTGGCCGCGGTGCCGGCCCGAATGGCCGGCAGGGCGGCGGCGTCCTTCTTGGAATCGACGGCGATCCGGACGACGCCGGCGCCGGCCGCGTGCAGGGCGTTGGCCTGCTCGAGCGTGGCCGCCACGTCCTGCGTGTGGGTGGCCGTCATGCTCTGGGGGGCGATCGGGTGGCCCGCCCCGATGGTGATGCTGCCGATCCGCACCGCCCGCGTCGGATTTCGCCTGATCTCGACCAAACCTGCACCTCCGTCGAAACTGCCTGCACCCCAAAGATAGCAGGCTCACGCCCCGCGGCGGAGCGGCCATGAAATACGAGCCCGTCCTCCATATCGTCCTCCACGAGCCGGAAATCCCGCCGAATGCCGGGAACGTGGGCCGCACCTGCGTGGCGATCGCGGCCAAGATGTGGCTCGTCAGGCCGCTCGGGTTCAAGCTCGACGACTATTACCTGCGGCGGGCCGGGCTCGACTACTGGGACGAGCTGGAGTGGGAGGTGGCCGATTCCTGGGCGGACCTGCAGCCGCGGCTCGACGCCGCCGGGGCCGGGGGACGCTGGTTCTTTTCCGCGCGGGCCACGCGGCCCTACACCGAGATCGCCTACCGCCGCGGCGACGTGCTCGTCTTCGGCAGCGAGTCGAAGGGTCTGCCCCGCGAGCTCACGGCGGCCCACGCCGACCGGCTGCTGACGATTCCCTCGCGGCCGCAGGTCCGGAGCCTCAATCTCTCGAACTGCGCCGCCATCGTCGCCTACGAGGCGCTGCGGCAGTGGGGCACGTGAGCGGCTCCGGCTGCGCCGGTCAATGCGGCCCGCCGTAGAGCGGCAGGTGCCGGGAGTAGACCTCGAGCATGGAGGTGCAGCAGCAGGTGGCGTAGAGCCGGCCGCCGATGTGGCCCCACTTCTCGAGCGCTGGATCCCAGGACCCCGCCTCGCGGCCCCCCTGCACCTGCCGGGCGGGCAGCGCCTCCCGCATGGCGGCGTTCCAGCGGTCCCAGGCCGGGCCTCCCATGTGGTGGGCCACCTGCGTGACGTAATACCAAGCGTAGAAATCCTTGTCGTTTTCGAAGTCGAAGAGCCGGCCGTTCGTGAGCCGCTCGACGCCCTCGACGAGCCGCGGGTCGTCGCGGGCCCAGCCGAGGTATTGGCGGCACAGCAGCCCCTCGGCTGTCACCGCGGGCGTGACCTGCGTGGGCGGAATCTGCGGTGAGTCACGGCGGTAGCCGTAGCGGATGCCGCCGTCGACCGCCACGGCGTCGAGAAAGGTGGCCACCGCCGCGAACGTCTTCGGCGGCACGTCGAGCCCGGCCATCTCCGCGCTTTTGAGCGCCATCAGGAACCAGCCCGTCACCGACATGTCCCCTTCCTTGCCGGGCTCGTATCGCCAGCCGCCGTTGGGCCCCTGCGCTGAGACGGCATAGCTCACCGCCCGCCGGGCCGGCATCTCGTAGGTCGGATCCTTCGTCATCCCGTAGAGTTCGCAGAGTGCGATCGTCGCCTGAGCGTGCGCATACAGGCGGTGGTGCTGAGGCACCGGACTGATGTCGAAGTTGCCCTCGGGCAATTGCTGGGCCACGAGCGCCTTCATGCCGCGGCCCACCGCCGCGCGGTGACGGCCCTCTTTGTGCGTGTTGCCGGCCCCCTGGAACGCCAGCAGCGCCATCGCCGTGGCCGCCAGCCGGTTCTCCTGCGAGCCGCCGTCCACGTAGGGCCCCTGCAGGCTCCACAGCCCGTCGCGGCCCTGGTTGCGGATCAGCCATTCGAGCGCGCGGGCCACGGCCGCCTCGGTGGCGTCGCTGCCGCCGAACGCCTGCACGAGCGCCTTCCGCTGCCCTTCCTCGCGGCCGTTGAGGAGCGTGCCGATCACCGGCGCCGACGACTCGCCCACGGCGGCGCCCGGCGCCTCGGCCACCTCCGTCTTCGTGGGCGGCGCGGCGACGGGGTCCTCGACGGGAGGTTCTTCCGTCTTGGCCTCCTCCATCACCGGCTGCTCGACCGGTTCCGGCTCGGGCAGGATCTCGACCCCCGGGTCCTCCTCGTCGACGATCGACGATGCGAAGGAGAGGTCGAGCACGGACCTTCGCTCGCGCTCGAACCGCACGTAGGCGAGCGCCAGGCCGAGGATCACGAGCACGTGCAGCGACAGGCTCACGGTGAGCGGGGGACTGCGGCGGACGAACTCGTCGAACCGCGCCCGCAGGGAACGCCCCGAGAGCGGGTCGGCGTCGAAGGGCGAGTCGTCGGCGCCGGTGATCGGCACGCTCCTCAACGGCCGCGAGGAAGGGCAGCGGAAGGCGCTCGTGCAGGCGTTCGGCGGCAGCGACGC
>JBJTHX010000335.1:0-5475 GCA_046094745.1 Planctomycetia bacterium | reverse complement strand
ACGTCAACAAGCTCACCGCCGGCCGGCTCATCCCGCGCCGCATCGACGCCCGGCTGGAGGCGATGCTCGCCGTGGGCGTCGACGAGATGTCGTGGGACGACCTCAACACCGCCCACTACGACTGGCCCTCGGTGGCGGCCGTCCGCAACTACCGGGCGGCCGTGCGGGAGTTCGTCGACGATTTTCTCCAGACGCTGCCGCTGGAGCTGCCGATCACCTGGAACTCGCCCGCCTGGGTGATCCTGATGGGCATCGAGCACGAGCGGATCCACCTCGAGACGTCCAGCGTGATCATGCGGCAGATGCCGCTGGAGGAGCTGCGGCACGGCGCCGAACTGACGGCCGACGAGCGGCGGCTGTGGGCCTCCTGCCCGACGTCCGGGACCGCGCCGGCCAACGCGTGGCTGCCCGTGGCGGGCCGCAAGGTTCGCCTGGGCAAACGGCCCGACGACCACACCTACGGCTGGGACAACGAGTACGGCCACGACGAGGTCGACCTGCCGGCCTTCCACGCCGGCCGCCGACTCGTCTCCAACGCGGAGTTCCTCGACTTCGTCGCCGCCGACGGCTACCGCGACGAGTCGCTGTGGACCGAGGAGGGCCGCGGCTGGCTGCACTACACGCGGGCGGAGCACCCGAAGTTCTGGCTGCGGCGCGACGGGGGCTTCTGGCAACGGAATCTGCTCGACGAGCGGCCGCTGCCGCTCGACTGGCCGGTCGAGGTCAACTGCCTGGAGGCCCAGGCGTACTGCGCGTGGCTCGCGGCCCGGACCGGCGAGAACGTGCTCCTGCCCACCGAGGCCCACTGGCACGCGCTCCGCGAACTGGTGCCCGGGGACCAGCCGACCTGGAACCCCGCCCCCGGCAACCTCAACCTCGAGCACTTCGCCTCCAGCTGCCCGGTCGACGCCTTCCCGCAGGGTGAGTTCGCCGACATCGTGGGCAACGTCTGGCAGTGGACGCGGACGCCGATCATGCCCTTCAAGGGCTTCGAGATCCATCCGCTGTACGACGACTTCTCCGTGCCCACGTTCGACGGCCGCCACAACCTGATCGTGGGCGGCTCCTGGATCTCGACGGGCAACGAGGCGCTCGCCAGCGCCCGCTACGCCTTCCGCCGCCACTTCTTCCAGCACGCCGGCTTTCGCACGATCGTCGAGGAGCCGGGCAGCGAAGCCGCGACCAGCGGCTCGCGGCTCTACGAAACCGACCAACTCGTCACGCAGTATCTCGAGTTCCACTATTTCGACGCGGCCGCCTCCGGCGGCGATCCGCCTCTCGGCGTGCCGAACTTCCCCCGGGCCTGCGTGGAGGCCACGCTGCCGCACGTGCCTGCCGAGCGGCGGCGGCGCTGCCTCGACATCGGCTGCTCGGTGGGCCGCTCGGCGCTGGAGTTCGCCCGGCACTTCGCCCACGTCGACGCCCTCGACTTCTCGGCCCGCTTCATCCAGGCGGGCGTGCGGCTACAGCAGGGCGACGAGGTGCTCTACGAGATCCCCACGGAGGGTGAACTGACCGTGGCCCGCGCGGTGACGCTCGACCGGCTCGGGCTGGCGGCCTCCGCGGGGCGGGTGCTCTTCATGCAGGGGGACGCCTGCAACCTGAAGCCCCTGTACGCGGGCTACGACCTGGTCTTCGCGGGCAATCTCATCGACCGCCTCTACGACCCCGCCGCCTTCCTCCGCGACATCGGCCGCCGCGTGCTCCCCGGTGGCCTGCTCGTGATCACCTCGCCGTATACCTGGCTCGAGGAGTACACGCCGCGGGAGAAGTGGCTCGGGGGCCGCCGCGAGCACGGCGAGCCGTTGACCACGTTCGCGGGCATCGCCCGCGAACTGGAGGGCTCGTTCGGCCTGGTGCACCGCGAGGACATTCCCTTCGTGATCCGGGAGACGGCCCGCAAGCACCAGCACACGCTCGCGGAGATGACCGTCTGGAGACGGTCCTGACCGGCATCTGCTACGCTTGAGTTGCCGTCGCACGGAGCGGGGCGGCGGCCACCGATTCCGGGTTCTTTCCCATGTCCTTCGGCAGCGGTTTCGACCCCAGTCGCGAGTGGCTCGGCATCGACGCCGTCGACCTGGCCAACCCGTTTCGCGCGCTGGGACTCGCGGCCACGGAGGCGGACCCGGCCGCCGTGACCGCCGCGGCGGAGCGGCTGCTGGCCCGCCTGCGGGGCGTCGACCCCGGGCCGTTTCGTCTGGCCCATGAGTCGCTACGGAAGCGGATCGAGGCCTGCCGCGAGGAGGTGCTCGCCGTGGTCGCCACGCGGCCGCGGCCGGCGGTCGTCGGCGGCTTCGTGCCGCCACCGCTGCCGCCCGGTCTCGCGACCACCGGTGCGGGCGGCCCGGCGGCCGCGGCCATGCCCGCGCCTCCACCGCCCCCGTGGCCGCGGCCGGCAGCCGAGCCGCTGGCGACTGCGCCGGTTCCCGACGCGGATGCCACGGAACCCGCGGCCTTCGAACTGCGCCGGCCCACCCGCCGAACATCGGCGGCCACTGGCGCGGCCCCCGCCCTCGCGTCGCTGCTCGCCGTGATCGCAGCCCTCGTCGCCGCCTACGTGCTCTGGCCGACTCTGGCCGACTCCGCGAGAAGGCCGCGACAGGTCGCCGCAGGAACGCCGGTCGGTGCATCGCCCGCCGCCGCCGTGCCGCAGTCCGCCGCTCAGGCGGCCGACCAGGATTCCGACGCGGCCGTCACCTCGCAGGACCCTCCTGCCGCACGGCCGGTCGACGCGGAGCCGGTCCAGGTCCTGGCCCAGCCGGTCGACGCGGAGACAGTCCGGCCCCGGCGGCCGCCGCGTCCCCGACCTGTGGCCCGCATGGAGACGGACACCGCACCCGAGTCCGACCGCTCCGAGCCCATCCCATTCGAGACCGCCCCGCCGCAGCCGAACCGCGAACAGCGGGCCCGCGCTGCGAGGGCTGTGAAGAACGCTCTGGAGCAGGCCTACGCGGCGATCCGCAGCGACCAATTCGACACGGCGGACGAACGGCTCGCCGCCGCCGCAAGTCTCGCCGCCGAGGATGACGACCTGACCACGCGCATCCTTTCCTGGCAGCAATTCTCGCGGGACGCCCGGGCGTTCATCCGCCACCGGGAGCAGGCGCTGGACGCAGCCAACGCCGGGGGTGATTACGAAGTGCGCACGACGAACGGCACGATGACGCGAATCTCCGTCATTGAATCGACTCCCGAGAAGTTCGTCTACCGCTCGGCGGGCAGGAACGTGCGGGGGTCCCGATCCGAGATTCCCGGCCCGATTCTCACGGCGATCGTGCGGGAGTGGTTCGCAGCCGACGGGCGGCCGGCCAACAGCGTCTTCCTGGGCGTGCACCTGCTGACCAAGGAGAAGCCGAACCTCGGCGCCGTCCGCCGGGAGTGGGACCGGGCTCGGCACGGCGGCGAGGACGTCTCGAACCTCGAGCCGCTGCTCGACGACCCGATCATCCGCGCGGCGGCGGAGCCGGCCCCGGGCCGCGGTCAGTAGGCCGCCTCGAGGATCGGCAGCAAGGCGGCGGGATCGAGCGGCACGGGGTTGCCCCGCATGCTCGAGCCACCGGAGTTCGCGGCCAGCCAGCCGATCCGCTCCCGGTCCAGCCCCAGGTCGCGGAGCCGCCGGGGCGCGCCGACGCGGTCGCAGAGGGCGTCGATCCGATCGGCGAACGCGGCCGCCGCCTCGCGATCGGACCGCGACGCATCGCCGATCACCGCCCGTTCGAGGAGGGCGAACTCCCGCTCGGCCGCCGCCAGGTTCACCCGCACGGCCACCGGCAGGAGCGCGGCGCAGGCCCGGCCGTGCGGCGCGGCGCACTCGACGCCGAGCGCCGCCGCCACGCCGTGGGCCATCCCCAGGCCGGAATTGGCCAGCGCGATCCCGGAGAGCAGCGCCGCGTGGGCGAGCGCCGCCCGCGCGTCCACGTCGTCCGGACGCTCGACGGCGACCGGCAGGGCCTCGACCGCCCGCGGCAGGGCCTCGAGCACGAGGGCCCGCGGCACGGGGCGGGCGAATCGGCAGACGAACGACTCGACGAGCTGCGTGATCGCGTCGAGCCCGGCAGCCACCGTGGTCTCCCGGTCGCAGGAGACCGCGAGCTGTGGATCGACGATCGCCACCCGGGGCACCAGCAGCGGACTCCGCATGCTCTTCTTGAACCGGCGGTGGGGGCAGGAGATGACGGCGTTGCGGGTCGCCTCGGCCCCCGTGCCGCCCGTCGTCGGCACGGCCACGAGCGGCAGCGGCGGCCGCTGGATCGTCAGTCCACGCCCCACGCCCTCCAGGTGATCGACGACCGCGGCGGCGAAATCGGTCGTGTCCGCCGGCAGATTGGTGGCCAGCGCCGCGATCGCCTTGGCGAGGTCGATCGTCGCGCCGCCGCCAACGGCGATCACGACCGCCTCGGAGCGTCCGGCCAGCGGCAGCCCGGCCACTGCATGGGCGACCTCGTCCACGGTCGGCTCGCCGGCCGTCGTGGCGACGAGCCGCACGGCCAGGCCCGCCGCCTCCAGATCGGCCTCCAGCCGCGGCAGCAGGCCCGAGGTGACGAGGCTCCGCCGACCGCCGACGAGCCAGGCGACGCGGCCGAGCCCCGCCGCCACGGCCGCGACTTCGGCAACGCGGCCCGCACCGAACAGGATCGCCGGCGGCAGGACGAGATCGTAGGCGTGCAGCTCTTCCCGGGGCGGTGATCCGTGGACGGGCTCGTGCATGGGTTGGCCCAAGGGGGCGGCGGGCATGGACCGGCGACACGCAGTCGCCTACCTTGGTGCTACTTTTCCCCGCCCGGCCGCGGACCGCAAGCCGGCCCGGCCCTGCCGCGGATCCCATGCAGCCCCCACCCGACTCGATCCTGATCCCCACCTGCTCCGGCCCGGTGCGGGCCGCGATCCGGCCCCCCGGCTCCAAGAGCATCACCAATCGGGCGCTCGTCTGCGCGGCGCTCGCCCGTGGTGACAGCCTGCTGCGTGGGGTGCTCGACAGCCAGGACACTCGGGTGATGGCCGCCGGCCTGGCGGCGCTCGGGATCAGACTCGAGCCGGACTGGCCCCGGGGCACGCTCCGGGTGAGCGGCTGCGGCGGCCGGCCGCCGGCCGCCGCGGCGTCGATCGACTGCGCGGCCAGCGGCACGACCATGCGGTTTCTCTCGGCGGTCTGCCCGCTGGGCCACGGCCATTTCCGTCTCGATGGCACCGCCCGCATGCGACAGCGGCCCATCGGCGACCTGATCTGCGCCCTCCGCGAACTCGGCGTCGACGCGGTCGCCGAGAGCCCCGGAGGCTGCCCCCCGGTCGCGATCCGGGCGGCGGGCCTGGCGGGAGGCGTTGCCCGGGTCCGTGGCGGCACGTCGAGCCAGTTCGCCAGCGGCCTGGCCCTCGCGGCCCCCGAAGCTCTTGATGACCTGCCGCGTCATGGCGAGATACGGCAGCGACACGAGCCGCCCTTCGAACTCGATCTGCATGCCCCGCCGGGTGCAC
>JBJTHX010000334.1:0-2859 GCA_046094745.1 Planctomycetia bacterium | reverse complement strand
GATCATCCCCGTCGACTGCGCCGTCACCACCGGTACGCTGTTCGCGAGCCACATGTTCGGCCACGTCAAGGGGTCGTTCACCGGGGCGACCTCCTCGACGCTTGGCTGTTTCCGGGCGGCCGACGGCGGCACGATCTTTCTCGACGAGATCGGGGAGATGGAGCTCGAGCTGCAGGCCAAGTTGCTTCGTGTGCTGCAGCAGCGAACCGTGGTGCCGGTCGGCAGCCACCAGGAGATCCCGGTCGACGTCCGGGTGATCGCCGCGACGAACCGCGACCTGGACCGCGAGGTCAACGAAGGCCGTTTTCGCGAGGATCTATTCTACCGGCTGAACGTGGTCGCCATCCAGACACGGCCGCTGCGGGAACGGCCGGAGGACGTGCCGGTGCTCGCCGCCCGGTACCTGGCCGAACTCTCCGCCCGCCACGGGATGCCCCAGTTCAGCCTGTCGGCGGCGGCGATCGAACTGCTGCAGGCCTATCCGTGGCCCGGCAACGTCCGCGAGCTCGAGAACGTGCTCGAGCGGGCCGTGATGTTCTCCTCGGGCGACGAGATCGACCCCGACGCCCTGAGCGGGCTGATGGGGACGCGGCCGCCCGTGGAGCAGGCTTCCGGGTCCGTCCAACTGGCCGTCGCGGCGAGCCGCGGCATCATGTCCCCGACACCGGTGCCCGGCGTCTATCGCGTGGAGCCGCGGATGCAGGCCAACGCTGCGCCCGTGCGGCCGGTGGAGAAGCAGCCCGACGCGGACCAGTCGGCGTGGCCGACGCTGGCGGACGTGGAGCGGATGCACCTGGAGCGAACGCTCGCGACCACGATGCAGAACAAGTCGCTGGCGGCGAAGATGCTGGGCATCGATCGCTCGGTGCTCAGGCGGAAATTGCAGCGATACGGGCTCGACGAGTCCGGCAGCCGTCCCGCCGAGAGCCCGGAGTGAGGCCGGTCAGCCGGCGCGGGCGCGGAAGGTGTCGACGCGGGTGTCGTCTTCGGCGACCCGCAGCCGCAGCGTCGTGGCCGGCGGAGCGCGACGCTCCTGGGCGAAGCCGCGGTTGCCGCCGGACAGGAAGTGGAGCAGGTGCGCCACCGGGGCGGCCTCGAACTCGGCGCTGAGTGAGTCCAGCACTTCCTTCCAGGGAAGCCCGCGCCGGTAGACGGTACGGTAGGCGGCCTTCAGGGTGGCGATGTCCTCGGGCGAGTGGCCGCTGCGACGCAGCCCGACGACGTTCAGCCCCACCACGCAGCCACTCTGCCCATCGAGCAGCATGTACGGCGGCACGTCCTGCACGACGCGGGCATGGCCGCCGACCATCGCCAGCCGGCCGATCCGGCAGAACTGGTGCACCGCCACGGCCCCCGACACGAAGGCCCGGTCCTCGACGGTGACGTGGCCGCCCAGGAGAGCCGCGTTGGCGAAGATGCAATTGCTGCCGATCACACAGTCGTGGCCGAAGTGGACGCTCGCCATCACGTAATTGTGGTTGCCCACGGTCGTCAGCGTGCCGGGCTTGAGCGCGCGATGCACGGTGGCGAACTCGCGGAATACGTTGTGGTCGCCGATCGCGACACGGCCGATGTCCTCGGGCCGGGCCACGTGCTGCGGGACACCCCCGATGACGACATGCTCACCGAACTCGTTGTGGCAGCCGGCTCGCACGCCCGACTTGAGCACTGCGCCGCTGCCGACCGTGCAGAAGTCGCCGAGTTCGACGTCCGCTTCGACGACGGCGAACGGACCCACCCTCACGCCGACGCCGAGCCGAGCTTCCGGACTCACGACCGCCAGGGGATGGATGCTCACGGCGAGCCTTTCAGGGGCTTTTCGGGTGCCGAAGGGGGCGGAACTCGCCGCCTTCTGACCACCGCGATGAGAACCGGGGAGGGTTATCGGCTCGGTGCGAGGCGGGATTCAATGGCAGTTTCGGGGCGGCACCAGATCTTGCCAGGCCTGCCCGGGCCGGCCAGCCTTCCCTGGCGGCCATGTCTTTCCCGACCGCGCATCGCTACACTCCGCCGGCCTGGACCGGCCGGCCAGGAACAAGGATCGCGTACGGCCGAGGAGAAACCCTGCATGCCCACGCGGGAAGAGCGGTACGAGGCGGCGGAGGTGGTGAAGAATGCGGGCGACCTGGCCGGGGCCGTCGCAGCCCTGGAGGCGGTCGTGGCCGACCATCCCGATTTCGCCCTTGCCCACTCGGCACTGGCGGCCTGGTGCACCCGTCTCGAGCGGCACGAAGACGCCGTCCGTCATGCGCGGCGGGTCTGTGAACTGGAACCGACCGACCCCTTCAGTTACACGGCCTTGAGCGTGGCCTGCATGCGGGGCGGCAGGATCGCGGAGGCCGAGGAAGCGCTGGCCCGGTCCCGGATGCTCCAGGGCGGCCACTGACCGGGCATCGCGCGGCAGCCGCCGTGCCCGGGGGGCCGGCTCAGGCGGCCGGGCGGGCGATTGCCGCCTCGAGGGCGGTCAGCCGCTCGCGGTCGGCGGAGGAGAGCCGCGTCGGCCGCAACTGTTTCTTGCGGGCGTCCTCGAGCGTGCGGGCCGCCGCCTTGGCGTCGCCGGCTTGCAATTGCGCGTATGCCAGATGGAGGAGCTTGGTCGCCGTGGGTTGCAGCGTGGCTTCCTGCAGGTCCTTGATCGCCCGTTGGGCGTCGCCCATCGCCAGGGCCACCATGCCCCTGGTGTCGAGCAGGTCCGGGTGCGGGCCGAGTTCCTCGATCGCCGCGTCGATCAGCGTGCGGGCCTCGGCCGCCGTCTCCGGGCGGGCGAGGTGGAAGGCGAGGTTGTTGGTGATGATCGCCGTGGGGATCGGTTCGAGCCGCTCGCGGGCCAGGAGATCGCGGTAGATCGTCTCGGTGTCC
>JBJTHX010000333.1:0-3168 GCA_046094745.1 Planctomycetia bacterium | reverse complement strand
TCCGCAGCGTGTCCGACGTGGCCCGCGAGGGCCAGCAGGTTGAGTGCCGGGTGATCGCGGTCGACCCCGACGAGCAGCGGCTGTCGCTGTCGATCAAGGCGCTTGCTCCGCCGCCGGCCGCAAAGGACCAGGCGGCGGCCGACGAGCCCGAAGCGGAGGAGGAGCAGGCCGCGCCGCCGCCCGTGGCGAAGAAGCGGACGTCGCCCCTCAAGGGCGGCACCGGCGGCACCCAGTCGCAGGGTGAGAAGTTCGGCCTGAGGTGGTAAGCGTCGCACCGGCAGCAGCCGGTGCGACCCCTGGCCCGCGACGGCGACGTGCGCGTCGCACCTGCGGTGCTTCAGCCGCCGATCGTGCGCTTGCCCATCCAGGCCACCAGCGGCTCGGGCACCGTGATCGTGCCGTCGGCGTTCTGGTGGTTCTCCAGGATCGCGATGATCGCCCGGCTGATCGCCACGGCGGTGCCGTTGAGCGTGTGCACGAACTGCGTGCCCTTCTCGCCCGGCCTGCGGAAGCGGTGGGCGAGCCGCCGCGCCTGGTAGTCGGTGCAGTTGGAGGTGCTCGTCACTTCGCCCCACTCGCCGGCCGCACCGCGGCCCGGCATCCAGGCCTCGAGGTCGAACTTCCGGTAGGCCGGGCCGCCCAGGTCGCCCGAGGCGGTGTCGATCACGCGATATGGGATCGCCAGGCCGTCGAACAGCCGGCACTCCAGATCGAGCAGGAGGTCGTGCATCGCCGCGCTCGCCTCGGGCGTCGTGAAGGCGAACATCTCCACCTTCGTGAACTGGTGCACCCGGTACAGGCCGCGGGTCGCCCGGCCGTGGGCGCCGGCCTCGGTGCGGAAGCAGTGGCTGATGCCGCAGAGCTTCAGCGGCAGCTCCGCCGGATCGAAGATCCGCTCGTGGTAGGCGCCGCCGAGCGTGATCTCGGCGGTGGCCACGAGCGAGAGATCGGAGCCGGTGATCGAGTAGATCTGCGTCTCCGGGCCGCGGGGCATGAAGCCCGTGCCCTCGAGGATCGTGTCGCGGGCCAGGTCGGGCGTGGTCATCACCGTGAACCCCTCCCGCTGGAGCAGGTCGACCGCGTACCGCTGCAGGGCGAGCTCGAGGAGCACCGCATCGTTCTTGAGAAAATAGAAGCCATGGCCGGCGACGGTGGCGCCCGCCTCGAAGTCGAAGAGGTCGAGGGCCGCGCCGAGGGCGACGTGGTCCCGCGGCGGGAACGAGAACGCCGGCACCGGCCTGGCGCCGCGGCGGATCTCGACGGCGGCGTCCTCGCCGCCGACCGGGGCGTCCGGGTGGGTGAGGTTGGGCATCGTCCGCAGGATGGCGTCGCTCTCGGCCACGATCTCGGCGGCCTTGGCCTCGAGGGCCGCGACCTCCTCGCGGAGCCGCCGCCCCTCCGACTTCTTCGCCTCCCGCTCGGCGGCGTCAGCCGCCTTGCCGATCGACTTGCTCACCTGGCCGGCCTGCTGGTTGAGCCGGTCGATGTCGGCCTGCAGTTGGCGGCGGAGCCGGTCGAGGGCTGCGAACTTGCCCACGTCGGCGGACGAACCTCGGGCGCGGCAGTTGGCGGTGACCAGATCGACGTTGTCGGCGACGAAGCGGCGGTCGAGCACGGCGGGCTCCAAAAATGCGGCGGTCCGAAGGGCCACTGGCGGCCGCCGGAAACGCCGTATAATGCGGGCGTTTCCGGGGAGTGCCGGCCCCGGAATGCCGGAGTTTGCCAGACCGATGCCCGCTTCCGCCAGTGCCGTCCTCGACGTCCCCGTCGAGGACATGGTCGTTTTCGCCCGCCAGCCGCGTCCCGCCGCCGCCAAGCCGCGTCGACAACCGCGGTACCACGTGATCCTGTGGAACGACGACGACCACACGTATGACTACGTGATCGGCATGCTCCGCTCGCTCTTCGGCCACGCGGAGGCCGCGGCCTTCAAGATGGCCGAGGAGGTCGACAGCCGCGGCCGCGTCATCGTGCTCACGACGACCAAGGAGCACGCGGAACTCAAACGCGACCAGATCCACGCCTTCGGCGCTGACCGGCTCATCGCCCGCTCGAAGGGTTCGATGTGGGCCTCGATCGAGCCCGAGCCCGCCTGACGGGCCAGCCGCGGGTGTCCGACCGCCAACCGCTTCGTGCGCGTGGCGATGTGCGGCTTGAAACTGGCATCGCCCGGCGGCCCCGCCGTCGCTCGGTTCCCCGCGATGCCATTCCTCCCGCCATGCCCGGGCACGAAGCGGGCATGGACGACCAATTGCACGTCGCCCACGTCCGGCAGGGCACACACCCTGGGAAAAGGGGGGGTTTAGGAAGGCTCGGCAACGCCTCGTGCGTTTCGCCCCTGCTCATCCCGCAATTCGCATTTTACAGAAACCGGGTGCTTCGCTTTATCCTTACGCCCGGTTGTCTGATCTGAGCCCTGAGGTTTTTCCAAGGAGGTTGTCCATGAAGCGTTTCTCCTCGATTGTCTCGATTCTCGCGGTGCTGCTGGTCGTCGGCGTCACCGTGGCCGATTCGGCCTCGGCCGCCGGGCTGCGTCGCAGCCGCAACTGCTGCGACTGCCCGTCGGGCTGTGCCGCCGAGCCCGCCTGCTGCGCGGCCGAGCCGGCCTGCTGTGCCGCCGAACCGGCCTGCTCCGCTCAAGCCTCCTGCTGCAACTCGCAGCCGCGTCGCCGCGGTCTGCGGAGCCGTCGCGCTCACCATTGCTGCACGAGCTGCTGCGCCGAGCCGGGGTGTGCGGCCGAGCCGGCGTGCGGGGCCGAGCCCTGCTGCAAGGCCGAGTGAGGCTCCTGGCAGCCATCCAGTGGCAGGATCACGAGCCGGGCCCTCCCGCGGAGGGCCCGGCTTTTTTCATGGCGGCGGCAGGGTGATGCTTCGCCTCCCCGTCGGCCGCCGACACGGCAAGGCGGTGGCTGGATGACCGAAGACGGTTCGGCGACCACGGACAGGCCGCGGCTTGGGGAGATCGCCGGCTGGGCCGTGGCGGTCGCGATGCCGCCGCTTGCCTACGGCCTCGTGCGGGCCGTCGGCGGCAACGTCGAGACTTCCATGTTCACGGCGCTGCTCGCCGTGGCCGTGACCCTGTGGGTGTTCGGGCTGGTCGTCGTGTTCATCCCGCCCGGGGTCGTCTTCGTGGCCCCGCGGGTCATCGGCCTCGCGCCGCCGGCGGTG
>JBJTHX010000332.1:0-12111 GCA_046094745.1 Planctomycetia bacterium | reverse complement strand
CGAGCATCCGCGGTCTCTACTACCTGCTCAAGCACACGATCGAGGGCACCCGCGAGGAGACCTTCGCCACCCAGGAGGAGTGCGACCCGATCATCGAGGACCTGGAGGTGACGCTCGAGAGCCTCCGCGAGCAGTCGATCTCGTCGCCGGAGTCGATGAGCGTGATCGGCCCCACCATGCCGCCGCGGTTGCTGGCGTAGACGTGCAGTTCCTCGCGGAGGCTTTCCAGCGTCACCTCCAGATCCTCGATGATCGGGTCGCATTCCTCCTGGGTGCCGAAGGTCTCCTCGCGGGTGCCCTCGATCGTGTGCTTGAGCAGGTAGTAGAGACCGCGGATGCTCGTGGTCTTCTGCTGGTCGATCAGCTGCTTGCAGCCGGTCGCCACCAGGAGCGTCTGCATGTAGCTTTTGGCCTGCGACAGGTTGAAGAGCTGGCGGCGATTGGTCTGGCCGCCCATCTCGATGATCTTCCGCGATTTGTTGAAGCGGACGTTCGAGAGGCTGCGGGTGGGGATGTCGAGGTGGGGGTCGCGCCGCTTTTCGGCGGCCGTGGCGACTTCGTCGGCCAGGGCGACGATCAGCGAGAGGGTCTTGCGATCCACGGGCGGCAAGCCGCCGGCCGCGTGCCGTGGTGAGCGTTTCGTCTTGGTGGCCATGTTCGGATAGAGTGGGGGCGAAGGCGGGCCGGAATCGGCCAGCATTCTACCTCCCCCGCGCCCCGGCCGCACCCATGGCAAAGTACTCCCTCGCCGCCGTGCTCGTGGGCCTGCTGATCGCCCTCGGCACGTATATCGTGTGCCGCCCGAGCCGGCGATTCGATCCCGACAAGGACGGCTGAGGTCCGGCGTCAGGACCGGACTTCGTCGGCCCGGCCGACGGCCCGACGCAGGAAGTGCGGTCCGCGGAGGGCCGCGGCGGCTTTCGGCGTGGTGCGGGCCGCCTGAAAGAACTCCGCCACGCGGGCGACGACGGTGTGTTGCTCCGCGGCCGTGAGTTCGGGAAAGATCGGCAGGGCCAGGGTCTCGGCGGCCGCCTGCTCGGTGTGCGGCAGATCGCCTGGACGCCAGCCGAGATGCGCGAAGCACTGCTGCACGTGCAGCGGCACGGGATAGTAGATCTCCGTGCCGACGCCGTGCTTGGCCAGGTGGGCCCGCAATGCATCGCGACTGCCACCGGCGATCCGGATGACGTACTGGTTCCAGACGTGGCGGCCGCGGGACTCGTCCCCCGGCACGGTGACGGAACCCGCGAGGTCGTATCCGGCGAACAGTTCATCGTAGCGGGCGGCGTTGGCCTGCCGGGCCGTGGTCCAGGCATCGAGGTGCGGGAGCTTCACCCGCAGCACCGCCGCCTGGATCGAGTCGAGTCGGCTGTTGATGCCGATCACCTGGTGGTAGTACCGCGGCTCCATGCCGTGGACGCGGAGCAGCTTCAGCGCCTTGGCCAGGTCGTCGCGGGTCGTCGTGAGGAAGCCGCCGTCACCGATGCCACCCAGGTTCTTGGTCGGATAGAAGCTGAAGCAGCCCACGTCGCCGAGGCCGCCGGAGCAGCGGCCGTGCCAGGTCGAAAGGATCGACTGGGCCGCGTCCTCGACCACCGGCACGCCGGCCCGGCTGGCGATCGGCAAGAGGGCGTCCATGTCGGCCGTCCGGCCGAAGAGATGCACCGGGATGATCGCCTTGCAGCGGCGGCTGATCTTGCGCTCGACGTCCGCGGGATCGACCAGATACGTCCGCGGGTCGATGTCGGCGAAGATCGGCACCGCGCCCAGGCGGGTCACGGCACTGGCCGTGGCGAAGAACGTGTAGGACGGCAGCACCACCTCGTCGCCGACGCCCACGCCGAGCGCTAGCAGGGCCAAGAGCAGCGCGTCGCTTCCGGAGGCGCAGGAGATGACGTGCGGCACGTCGAGCGCCTTGGCCAGTTCCGCCTCGAGGTCGCCCACGTCCGGGCCGAGCACGAACCGTCCCGAGTCGACCACCCGGTCGATCGCCGCGCGAATCTCCTCGCGCAAGGGACCCTGCTGCCGGTCGAGCGCCAGCAGCGGCACGGCAGGCAGCAGATCCTCGCGGGAGGCCTCGGAATCGGTCGACGGGGCGGTGGGCTGCGAATGACGGATCATCGGTCGAGGAACTCCGGGGGCTGCTGCTGCCGTTCGTGCTGCCGGACGACCGCGGCCTGCGCGGCTCGTCCTGCCGGGTTCGTGATCGTCATGATGGAGTCATTCGCTGGAGTGCTCATGTCGCGGTTCGCGGTGCGGCGTGGACGGCGTCGTCGCGGAGACGAAAGGCGGGGAATAGGGGAGTTTCCGCCGCAGCGTCAAGGGGAGGGAGGAGCCGCACCTCGCGCGGAAGAGGAGAAGCGGGGCGGTCTGGGCACCGGCGTTGCATCGGGCCTCCGGCGGCTCGTGTTTGACACGCGCCCGCCGCGCGTTCTAGATTCGTGCGGTTTATCCAGATCCTGCCGTTTGCCTGCTTGGTCGCGCGGCCGGGGGATTGCGGAGGAGATTCGCGCAGGCCGGCGAAGCGGTGCGTTCGCCGGCTCGCGATACGGATGGGATCGACGCCGATCACAGCGGTCATCGACCTGGGGCGGATCGCCCACCGGCTGGGCCTGCCCGCAGCCAGGGTCGAGGCGACCGTGCACCTGCTGGATGCAGGCAACACCGTGCCGTTCGTGACGCGATATCGTCGCGACCAGACCGGCGGCCTCGACGAGGTGGAGGTGCGGCGGGTCGCCGAGAGCGTGGCCCGGGCCCGCCAACTCGCCGACCGCAAGCAGACGATCCTGCGGACCGTGCAGGGCCAGGGGCGGCTGACTCCCGAACTGGAGGCGGCGATCGCCACCTCCGAGAGCCCGAAGCAACTCGAGGACCTCTACCTCCCGTACAAGCCGCGGAAGCTCTCCCTGGCCGAGGTGGCCCGGCAGCGAAAGCTGGGCCCGCTGGCACGGGAGATCATCGACGCCGCGCCCGCCGCCCTGGCCCTCGAGTCGCGGGCGTCCGACTTCGTCGACGCCGACGCCCAGGTCGCATCCGTCGCCGACGTGCTTCTCGGCGTCGGACACATCATCGCCGACGAGTACAGCGAACGGGCCGACCTCCGCCAACGGCTACGGGTGATCCTGCATGCCAAGGGCCACCTGACGAGTCGGCGGGTGGAGAGCGAGGGGAAGGCGCTCTCGAAAGATGAAAAGCACTTTCGCGACTACTTCGCCTACTCCGATCACATCGAGCGGGTGCCGCCGCATCGGCTGCTGGCGATCAACCGCGGCGAGCGGGCGAAACTCCTCAAGGTGCGGATCGAGGGCCCCCAGGAGGAACTACAGGCCGTCGCCGAGGAGTTCTTCGTGTCGGCCGGCCATCCGCACGCCGAGTTCCTCCGCAACTGCTGCCGCGACGCGCTGGCGCGGCTGGTGCTGCCGAGCCTGGAACGCGAGATCCGCCGGGAGATGACGGAGTTCTGCGAGGCCCATGCCGTGGAGGTGTTCGCCCGGAACCTGCGAAACCTGCTTCTCCAGCCGCCCGTCACCGGCCGCCGGGTCCTCGCCCTCGATCCAGGTTTCAAGAGCGGCTGCAAGGCGGTGGCGATCGACGAGTGCGGCACGCCGCTGGAGCACGCGGTGCTCCACATCATCGGCCAGCAGGAGAAGCGGGAGGCCGCCGCCCGCCGGATCGTCGAGCTCGTCACGGCCCACGGCTGCACGGTCATCGCCATCGGCAACGGCACCGCCGGCCGGGAGACCGAGGCGCTCGTCGCCGAGTTGGTGGCCGGCGAGCTCGCACCGCTCGACGTCGCCTACGTGGTCGTGAACGAGGCGGGCGCGAGCGTCTATTCCACGAGCGGCTATGGCCGCGAGGAACTGCCGCAGCACGAGGCGGCCGTCCGCGGGGCGATCTCGATCGGCCGCCGGCTGCAGGATCCGCTCTCGGAACTCGTGAAGATCGAGCCGGCGAACATCGGCGTCGGCCTCTACCAGCACGACGTCAAGGCCCGCCACCTGCACGCGTCGCTCGACCAGGTCGTGGAGAGCTGCGTGAACTACGTCGGTGTCGACCTCAACACGGCCAGCCCCGCCCTGCTGCGGTACGTCTCCGGCCTGAACCAGGCCACGGCCCGGAACATCCTCGACTGGCGGACGAAGCACGGCCCCTTCGCCTCGCGGCAGCAACTGCTCGAGGTGCCCGGATTCGGGGAGGCAGCCTTCGTGCAGGCGGCTGGCTTCCTCAAGATCTCCGGCGGCGCCAACCCGCTCGACGCCAGCTGGATCCATCCCGAGAGCTATCCGATTGCCGAGCGGGTGTTGGAGCGGCTCGGAGGCAGTCCGGCCGATCTCACCCATCGCCAGCAGGCCGACGCGGTCGCCGAACGGGTCGCGGCCCTCGACCTGGACGGGCTGGCCGGCGAACTGGGTGTCGGCCGGCTGCTCTTGGCCGACATCGTCGAGCAGCTCCGGCGGCCGGGCCGCGACCCGCGGGACGACCTGCCCCGGCCGTTCTTCAAGAAGGGCGTCCTGAAACTCGAGGACCTCGAGGTCGGGATGGAGTTGCGAGGCGCCGTGCTCAACGTTGTCGACTTCGGCTCGTTCGTCGACATCGGCCTGCACGACAGTGGCCTGGTGCACATCAGCCAGCTGTCGAGCCGGTATGTCCGCGACCCGCACGACGTCGTCAGCGTGGGACAGGTGGTGACCGTCTGGGTGCTGGAACTGGACAAGGCGCGGCGCCGGGTATCGCTGACGATGATCCCGCCCGACGAACGGGAGCGGCAGCAACAGTTGAAGGAGCGGCGGCAACAGGCCCGCGAAGGCCGCGGGGCCCGGCCACCCCGGGCGGAGGGCGGTCAGCGGCCCGCGCCGGCGGCCCCTGCCGGCGGCGAGCCCGCGCGGCCGCCGCGACCCGCGCGTGCGGCGGGAGGCCGTGGCAAGGGGCGGCCGTCACGAGAGCAGGGGCCGCGGACCTACGTCGCCAGCGGCTCGAGCGGCCCGCCGAAGCCGCTCACGAAGGCGATGAAGACGGGCAAGGAACCGCTGCGGACCTTCGGCGACCTGAAGCAGTTCTTGGAGGCGAAGGCCACGGACGAGCCGCCTGCCGACCCGCCTCCTGAGAAGAAGGCGTAGCCGAGGCTTGGCCTGGGAAGTCGAGCCACAATCGTTCGCAGGGTCACCGCTCGTGGCTGCCCACACCCTCTCGCCGGACGCTCGCTCCGGTCATCCTGACCTTCGCTCGCTCGGAGGTGTCTGCGCTTTCGCCGGGCACCGATCCGCCACAAGCGGATTGGTCGGGGCTTCGCTGGCCACCTATGCCGTCTCGCGGGGATGGGCAGCCCCTCGCTGCCTTGAATGAGGAAGAACGGTCTTGGGAACTCTGGAGGCCTGAGCCCCGCGCCCTTCCCACGATCCGGCACGCAGCGGCCGCAGGCCGCGCCGCGTGCCTCACCCCAACGCGCCGCGGATCGACGCCTCGTCGAGCCGCCGCGTGCCGCAGCCCCGCTGCGGCCACGGCCGCCCGGAAGGCGGCCCTGTTGGCCGGCTGGGCGCACCTTGGCTGCGACCACGCCGGACCACGGCTGCCGGGGCCATGGATGGCCCGGCAGCCGTGAAACTAGCGGCCAGCGGCTAGCGCTCGCGGAACGTGATCCGACCCTTGGTGAGGTCGTACGGCGAAAGCTCGACCTTCACCTTGTCACCCGGCACGATGCGGATGAAGTTCTTCCGCATCCTGCCCGCCACGTGGGCGTTGACGATGTGACCACCGGTGATCTGCACGCGGAACCGGGTGTTGGCGAGGGCCTGCGTGACGACGCCCTCCACTTCGAGTGCCTGCTCTTTTTCCGCCATGAGGTTCCTTCGGTTCGACTCCTGCAACAGACCCCGATCGTAGTCCCGCGGCGGGTGGGCGTCCAGCGCGGCTACTCGTCGCCACCGGCCTCGGGGGAGGCGCCGGACGCTCTCCACCGCAGGTAGGCGTCGAAGAAACCGTCGAGGTTGCCGTCGAGGACGCTCTGGAAGTTGCCCACGTAGTGGCCGGTCCGCTGGTCCTTCACCCGCTGATCGGGGTGGAGAAAGTAGTTGCGGATCTGGGAGCCGAAGCCGGTCTTCGGCTGCTGCTTGTAGCGGGCCAACTGCTCGGCCTCCCGCTTCTCCTCCTGCAGGCGGGCGAGCCGGGCCCGTAGCATCTTGATGGCGGTGGCCCGGTTCTTGTGCTGGCTCCGTTCGCTCTGGCACTGCACGACGATCCCCGAGGGAAAGTGCGTGAGGCGGATGGCGCTCGAGGTCTTGTTGACGTGCTGGCCACCGGCGCCGCTGGCCCGGAAGACGTCCTCGCGGACGTCCTCGTCCCGGATCTCCACCTCCGTGTCGTCGTCGGCGATCTCGGGCGACACGTCGACGGCCGCGAAACTGGTCTGCCGCTTGCCTTCGGCGTTGAACGGGCTGATGCGAACGAGGCGGTGGATGCCCGTCTCGCCCTTGAGGTAGCCGTAGGCCCAGGGCCCGCGGATCGCCACCGTGGCGCTCTGGATGCCGGCCACGGCATCGTCCTGCCGGTCGAGCAGTTCCACGGCGTAGTCGCGCTTCGAGGCCCAGGCGGAATACATCCGCAGGAGCATCTCGGCCCAGTCGTTGGCGTCGGTGCCACCGTCGCGGGCGTGGATCGAAACGAGCGCGTCGCTCGCGTCGTGAGGTCCCGACAGGAGCGAGGCGAGCTCCAGGGCGTCGACGAGCCCCTCGAGCCGGGTGGCCTCGGTGGCGAGTTCACCCTCGAGCGACGCGTCCTCCCGGGCGAGTTCCTCGAGCGCCTCGAGGTCGCGGCCGACCGCCAGCGCCTCCTCGAGCGGCTTGAGCACCGAGTTGACGCTCTTGAGCTCCGCGACGGTGGCCTGCGCCTTGCCGGAGTTGTTCCAGAAGCCCTCGGCGGTCATCGCGCCTTCGAGCCGCTCGGCCGACCGCTTGCGGCCTTCCCAGTCAAAGGGAGTCCCGCAGCTGCAGCAGTCGGGCCCGGATCGCTTCGGCGCGATGAAAGAGTGCGGTGTCCATGCGGCGGATTGTACGCGCCGCACGACGAAGCGAGAAGCCGCGGCCACTGCGGCCGCGAAGACCGCTCGTTCAGACGCGGGGGCGGGCGGCGGTGTTGAAGGCTTCCAGGGCTGTGAACGCCGCCGCCAGCCGGGCCCGCGTCAGGCCGTCGTCGTTGACGATCAGCCCGGTGGCGACACCCACCGCCGTCGAAATCGCCGCGTTGGCCGGCGCCGAGAGGGCGACGCGGAACTGCTCGTCGGCCTCGACGGACCGGTCGCCCCGCACCCACACGCCCACGGCCATCTGCGTCTGGCCGGGGGCGAAGGTGATGCTCCCGCCTGCGGCCGAGTAGTCCCGGCCGGCCACCGCCGTGCCGTTCGCGGTGGCCCTGCGGACCGTGACGGTCTGTGACGTGGCGGTGGACAGGCTGATCGTGAACCACAGCCGGCGGCGGCCGGCGTTGCCCTCCATGGTCGCCGCCGACGCGATCGTGATGACCGGCATGGCCGGCTCGACCGGAGGCTGCGAGCCCCACAGGGAGCCGTCGGCCGCGGCGACCACGGCCGCGTAGCGATGGGCGGTCTCGAGCGGCTGATCCATGCGATGGAGCTTGGCGAAGTCGCCCCACGGCGCGGCGCCGGCCGGTCCCGTGAACTGGAAGTCGACGTACAGGTCGAGGCCCGCGGCATCGAGCCCCCGGAGGTACTCGCGGGAGATGTCGCCCATCCGCGGATCGTTCGTCGCGGCGTGGAAGGCGGGCTGGTAGGCGGCGCCGCGGCCGTCGAGGTGCGGGCCGCCCTCGTAGGCGACCAGCCCGATGTCGCGGCCGAGCCGCATGGACCAGTCGCGGGCCAGGCGGCCGTGGTTGGACACCCACTCCAGCGACGTCGCGATGTTGGCCCGCGTGTCGGCGAGCACCCGCTCGACCGTGGTCGCCGCGGAATACGCCGCCCGCTGCTCGTCGGTCGGGGTGATGTACGGGGCGATGGCGATGGCGTCGAACGATCCTCCCATGCTCTCCACTACCCGGTTGGTGACCCAGTCGACCGCGGCCCAGCCGGCCGCCACGCGGACGAGTCGCTGCGTCTGGCCGGCGAAGACCTCCGTCCAGATGTCGAGGTCCCGCTTCGCCTCACGGCCCGCCACCTGCCAGTTGTCGAGGCCGGCGTACTCCGGCAGCTGCGTCCGCGCCTCCACCCAGTGCGAGGCCTCGAAGCCCCAGCCGAAGTTCCAGATCTCGTTCGACCACTCGACGTAGGCCCGCCGGCCGGGCTCGAGGTGGTCGCGAACGTAGCTCGCGAAGTTTCGCACGAACTGGTCGTCGGCCATGTGCGGCATGTTGAACCAGGGATCGGCGTCGAGGTCGTTGGCCAGTTGCACCATGTACTCGAGCGCCATGCCGTTGACGACCGGCTCGCTGGCGGTGCCCTCCGATCCGGAGCCCTGGCGGACGTCGAGGGCGTCGCGGCGGTCGGCCCAGGAGCGGATGTCGGAGGAGTTGGTCTCCTGCATGCCCATGAAGCGGAGCGTCTTGAAGGGCGCGAGCCGCTGGAGGAACAGCGGATGGAAGGGGGAGAAGGGGGCGCCGGGCTGCCAGCGCTCGCCCGCAAAACTCCTGCCCCCCCAGTCGGGCATCCAGACGTTGAAGTTGCGGACCGGGTCGGCGGGGCTCGTGGCCTCGATCCGCAGGTGGATGCCGGAGCCGGTGGGCGTGACCTGGAGGTCGGCGAAGTTGCGGCCCGCGGCGGTGCGGCCGGTGGCGACGGCACGGGCGTCGAAGCCGAAGGTGACGGTGCCCGTGCCGTCCCACTCGGCGCGGTACACGCCCGCGGGGTAGCCGCCGTCGATGTCCCGGAACATGAGCGTGCCGGCCATCTGCCGCAGCGTCTGCCCGGCCGTGTTGGTCCACGTGGCCAGCGCGGTGACGTTGCCGTCGGCGTCGAGCGCGAGCGGCCGGGAGTCGCCGATGTCCCAGATCGTCTCGCCGGTCACCGTGTTGACCGCGTGGACGATCCAGGGGCGGGAGGCCTTGAAAGCGTCGGTGAACGTCCAGGCGGGCGACCAGTCGACCACGTTCTCCAGGTTCATGCCCACGGCCATGTGGCCGTCGGCCGCCATCAGTGACCGGGTCTCGAGCCGCTCGCCGCCCGTCAGGACCGAGCAACGGGAACGCCGGAGACCCGGGCGTTTTGCGGCGCGCGCCGCATTTTCAGCCGCCTTGCACCCCCTGCGAAAAGCACGCATCTCGCCGTCCTCCGCGGTGCCGCCGCGGAAAACCTCGGCCTCACCGGGCCGTGTCGCCCCGACGCACCACCGCCGCGATGGTCCAGGGGCAAGCGGCGTGCCAGACGCGGCTCCTGGTCTACGCCCGCGCGACGCGGTTACCCGGAAGCCGCCGGACGACGCGGCGCATCTCCAGGACGCCGAGGGTCGCGAGCACCTGCGATGTCGCCAGGCCGCTGGCGGCGGCCACGTCGTCGATGGAGGCTGTCCGCGAGGCGTCGGCCTCGGCATCGCAGGCCGCCAGCACCTGCCGCTCGACGTCGCCCAGTTGCAGCTCGGCGGGCGAGCGCACCTCGCGGCCGTCGGCGGCCGTCGCAGCCTCGCACAGGGGCCCGAGTTCCTCCAGCACGTCGTCGACCCCCTGCACGAGCCGGGCGCCGTCCCGCAGGAGCGCATGGCAGCCCCGGGACATCCGCGAGTCGATCGGCCCCGGCACCGCGAAGACCTCGCGGCCCTGTTCACCGGCGAGCCGCGCGGTGATCAGCGCCCCGGAGTGGTCCGCCGCCTCGACGACGACGACCCCCAGGGCCAGCCCCGACACGATCCTGTTCCGCTGTGGAAAGCAGCCTCGTGCCGGGGCGGCCAGAGGCGGCGCCTCTCCGATCAGGGCTCCCCGGGCCGTGACCTCCATCGCCAGGTCGGCATGTTCGGGCGGATAGATGTTGAGCACGCCGCTGCCGAGCACCGCGAGCGTGCGGCCGCCGGCATCGAGCGCCCCGCGGTGGGCGGCGGCGTCGATGCCGCGGGCCAGCCCGCTGACGATCGTGTAGCCGGCGCGGGCGAGGCCGCCGGCGAGTTGCCAGGCCACTTTGCGGCCGTAGGCGGTGGCATGGCGGGAACCGACGATGGCGATCGCGAGCGAGTCGCAGGGCTCGATCGACCCACGCACGAAGAGCAGGCTCGGGGGATCGGCGATCCGCCCGAGGAGCGGCGGGTAGCCGTCTTGGCCGTCGAGCACGATCCGCACGCCCCGCGCGTGGCACAACGCGAGCACCTCGTCGGCCGCGGCCGCCTCGGCCGGCCCGGGCAGGGCTTTGGCCAGCCGCCGGCCCGCGCCGGGAATCGCCGTCAGTTCACCGGGCGGGGCCGCGAGCACCGCCTCCGGAGAGCCGTACCGGGCCAGAAGTTCCCGCCGCGTGCGAGCGCCGATGCCCGGGAGGCAGGCGAGGCGGACGTGGTCGCGGAGCCGGTCCGGGGGCAGGGAAGACGCGGGCGCCGAAGCGTTCATGACGAAGCCTTTCGAGGGGATGTGTACTCCCGTACACTCATGTTTATATGACACGCTCCAGGGGCAGTCAACGCCCGGGACAGAGGTGGGTTTGCCTGCTGGCCGGTACCGCGGCGCCGCCGCCCGGACCCGCAGCCGGGTATCCTGTGAAAGCCCACGGAGACCTTCATGCACCCGGCCTGCCCGCCCCCTGCTCCCGTCAGCGTCGCCCCCGGCTGCCAGTTCGCCAGCGACAACACGGCGGGCGTCTGCCCCGAGGCCTGGCGGGCCCTCGAGGAGGCCAACGCCGGCTGCCTGGCCAGCTACGGCAACGACCCCTGGACCGCGCGGGCCTGTGACCTGATCCGTGATTTCTTCGAGTATCCGGCGGACGTGTTCTTCGTCTTCAACGGCACCGCCGCCAACTCGCTGGCGATCGCCGCGATGTGCCAGTCGTACCACGCGATCCTGTGCCACGAGTTGTCGCACGTGGAGACCGACGAGTGCGGGGCGCCCGAGTTCTTCTCCAACGGCACGAAGCTCCTCCTGCTCTCCGGCGAGCACGGCAAGCTCTCGCCCGCGGGGATCACGCACGCCGTCGAGCGGCGGCAGGACATCCACTACCCGAAGCCACGGGTCGTGAGCGTCACGCAGGCGACCGAGCTCTCCACCGTCTACTCCCTCGACGAATTGGCCGCGATCCACGACGCCTGCCGGCGGCACGGCCTGCGGCTGCACATGGACGGCGCCCGGTTCGCCAACGCCGTCGCCGCCCTCGACGTGCCGCCGCGGCGGCTCACGTGGGAGGCGGGCGTGGACGTGCTCTGCCTGGGAGGCACCAAGAACGGCATGGGCGTCGGCGACGCGGTCGTGTTCTTCCGCAAGGACCTGGCCGAGGAGTTCGCCGACCGCTGCAAGCAGGCCGGGCAGCTCGCCTCGAAGATGCGCTACCTGACGGCGCCCTGGGTCGGGCTGCTCGAAGACGGCGCCTGGCTCGTCAACGCGCGGCGGGCGAATGCCGCGGCCGCCCGCCTCGAGGCCGGCCTGCGGGCGATTCCCGGCGTGGAGCTGCTCGGCCAGCGGCAGGCCAACGCCGTCTTCGCCCGGCTGCCGGTGCCGCTCGCCCACGGCCTGCGCGGCCGCGGCTGGCGGTTCTACGACTTCATCGGCTCGGGCGGCTGCCGGTTCATGTGCTCCTGGGCGACGACCGACGCCGACATCGACGCCCTGCTCGACGAAGCCCGCCGGCTGGCCGCCGGCTGAACGACCACGCCCTTCCGGAGGTTTTCATGTCGCCCTTCCCTCGCCATGCCCTGCACGTCTCCCGCGCGGCTCGCCGGTGAACAGGGCCGCGAGGTCTTCGCGGTGCCGGGGCCGATCGACTCGCGGATGTCCCGCGGCTGCCATGCGCTCCTGCGGGACGGCGCCCGGCTCGTGCAGGGGGTCGACGACGTGCTGGAGGAACTCGGGCCCCTGTGCGAGGCAGCGACGGCCGCCGACGGCCGCGAGGTGCGCTCGCCCGCCGAGCTGCACCTGGGCGACGTCGAGCGGCAGGTGCTGGCGGCCTGCGATGCCGAGGCCGACACCACGCGGACGGCCTCCATC
>JBJTHX010000331.1:0-4426 GCA_046094745.1 Planctomycetia bacterium | reverse complement strand
CGTGAAAATCAACAACGGCTTCACGGACGCCGACTTCGACCCGAAGAACACGGCCTACAAGTTCGGCAAGTGACCGCGGCCGGCGGCGTTCAGCGCCGCACCACGATGCCGCCGACGCCGTCGAACCGCTGGTAGAAGATGTGCGAGTCGATCCGGTAGAGGTCGCCGTCGGCCTCCCGACCCCGCACGCACTGGCGGACCGTGGCGGTCACGTCGAGGCCGTCCCAGCCCGGCTCGGCGAAGGCGATCGTGCCGATCGGTTCCGGCACGCGGTCGCTCGGCCCCTTGGCGAACGGCCGCTCCCAGGCGATCTCCGCGCCGACGGGAAACGGCTTCTGGTCCTTGAGCCCCCGGCGAACGATATGAAGAAAACAGTTGCCGAATTGATCCGCATGGTCGCCGAGCGCCACGCGGCCGTTGGCCATGGTGTCGTGCCACCGCTTCCGCAGCGGGAAGACCGCCGTCGTCTTGTCGACCTTGGGCTTCACTTCGGCGGCGTAGAACTGCAGCACCGCCTTCTTCACGACCGTGTCCGGCGGGAGCGGCGCGAGATCGAAGCGGATCAGCGCGCGGGCGTTGCGGACCGTGCCCAGCAGCAGATCGTTGCGGCAATCGTGCGAGTAGCTCACGCCGGCGCCGTGGCTTCTGGCGCCCTCCGGATGGCCGGTCGTGGCGTCGCCGGTGATGTAGATGTCGCGGGTGCCGTCGTACGGGGCCATGCCCCAGGCGGCGAGGTCGGCGCCCTGGAACAGTTCGACCACCGTGTCACCGGGGAACTCGGCCCGCAGGGCCGCCGTCCGCGGGAGTTCGGCCACGGGCTTGCCATGGGAGGGATTCTCGATCTGCATGGGAATCCGCTGCTCGACGCGGCCCAGGTAGCCGTCGGGCGTGTCCATGCTGCACACGACCTCGGCGCGGCCCGGGGGAAAATCGGCCGGGATCAGGATCCGATCGACGTGCGTGCCGCCGCAGCAGGTGTTGCCGGCCAGGAAGATGCAGTTCGCGGCGGAGGGCTGCTCGAGTGACACCAGCGCATAGCGGGCGTGCGTGTACCCGCCGGGCACCCAGCAGGCGGCGTTCTGAAAGGGAACCTCCGGCGACGAGCCCGCGAAGAACGGCCGCACGGCGTCGATCGCCAGCGAGTCGCCCGGCTTGAACGTGCGGCCGTGAAGGATGTCGTGGTGAAACGCCCACTCGCTGCCGCCGAAGCGGTAGACGGGGGCCGTGGCCTTGTCGTGGGACCAGACGTTGCCCGCCTCGACCATCCGCAGCCGGGCGTGCCAGCCGCCGTCCTTGACCTTCGTGTGGACCACCCATTGGCCGCCCACCCAGGTCAGTTCGTAGGCGAGCACAGGATCGGCGACGGGCAGCTGCCACATCAGCGGCTTCGGGTCGGCCGCAGGAGCCCGCACCGCATCCAGCGGGTTGATGATCCAGGTGTCCGCACCGGCCACGGCCGAGCCGGCAGCAGGCAGCGGGCAGTTCGCCCCGGCCTCGCCGCCGCACTCCAGGCGACGCGGCGCCACCGACTTCGTCGCCACGGCCGGCTTGGGGCAGACGAACTTCTCGCCGGCGCCGGTGAGCGTGCCGTCGAGGTCGAGGTCGACCTAGACGACGTCGTAGCCCTGGCCCGTGCCCTGCGACTCGTCGAGCACCATCGCCAGCAGGCTCTTCCCTTCCGGCCCGAACGCGAAGAAGCGGTAGGCCGGCTTCTGTGACACGTACGTCGGTTCCACGAGCGTGCGGTCGATCTTCGCGTGATCGAAGGCGGGCGTCGGCGTCGGCGAGGGAACGATGGTCGTGCGGGTGATCGCGGGCACTTCGATGGGCGCCACGTCGGCCGCCAGGCCGGCCGCGTTGTTCGCCGCATCGGCCGGCAGCATGCAGGTGAACGTGAGCAGACTTGCCAGCCAACCCCAGGCACGATGACTCATGGCTTGAACCTCGCGAGTTCGGGAACAGTCGCTCGAGCGAAGCGACGACACCGCCACTGTAATCTGCCGTGTCGGTTTGCGGCACGCGGCGACGGCATGTTCGCCGAAGGCTCGCCATGGCAAGGAGGCCCGGGCCGCTAGGGCTGCGCGGGGAGCAGGTGCGGCCAGGCGGCGGCGAGTTCGGGCAGGGGCGGGATCTCGAGCGGCGTGCCCGGGGCGAGCGTGATCCGCGGATCGACCGTGCGGTTCCAGGCGAAGAGGGCGCGGTACAGCCGGCCGTCGCCGTAGGCCCGCTCGGCGATCGACCACCAGGTGTCGCCTGGTCGGGCAACGTGGCCGCCCGCCGGCGCGACGGGCGCGGGATCGCGGAGGGGCTCGGCCGACTGGTCGGTCGGATACCGCGCCGGTGACGTGGCCGGGCGTTCGTCCGGCGGAACCGCGGTGTCGAGCGGAATCGGCTGCCGCAGGTCGTCCGCGCCCCCGGCAGCAGGCGGTGGTTCACGAGGTGGCGTCGAGGCCGTGTGATCGTCCGGTTGCTCGAATGACGCGGCCGTCACGAATGGGTCGCGGCGCGGGGCACCGCGTTCACTCCTCCGGCAACCGATCCGCCCGCGTCATTCGACCCGGGAACACCGCCGCGCCGCGTAGCGGTCGCCGCCGTCGGCCGCGGTTTCCACGGGCAGCGGGATGGCAGTCGCCTCGTTCGCCCGCGCCGGCACGAGCGGCGGCGCGGCGGCGAAGGCGCTGGTGGGCATCGTCCGCGCGGGTGGCTCGACGAGTTCGTGCGGCTCGTCTGCCACGAGGTCGGCGTGCACGTCGGGACCGGCGCCCGCGGGCGGCCGCGGCACGAGCAGTTTCATCGACAACACGCCCACGAACACGCCGGCGAGCAGGCCGAGGAACCCGAGCAGGATCTTTGTTTCGCGTCCCATGAATCGGCGGTCGTTCCCGCGGAAAAAGCGGCGAAGTGTCGCCGAAAGGTACGGCCGCCGCCAGATGGGCCGGCGGCCGTCCGGTCAGGGGCGGGGCAGGCTGGGCAGGCTGGCGAAGGCCGCGTCAGCCGGCCACGAGTTGGGCGGCACGGAGTTTCGCGGACCGGCTGCGCGGATTGCGTTCCACTTCCTCGGCCGTCGCCTCGACCGGCGACCGCGTCAGGCACTCCCAGACCTGCCGGTTGCGAAACGCCTCCTTCACGAGGCGGTCTTCCAGCGAGTGGAACGAGATCACGGCCAGCCGCCCGCCGGGAGCGAGCCGCGTGGGGATCCGTTCCAGCGCGATCCGCAGGCTCTTCAGTTCCTGGTTGACGGCGATCCGCAGCGCCTGGAACGTCCGCGTGGCGGGGTGGATCCGCGGCGGCGGCGTCTGCCGGGGCACGGCGCTGCGCACGACCCGGGCCAGGTCGCGGGCCGAGCGGATCGGTTCCTTCTCGCGGACGGCGGCGATGCGGCGGGCGATCCGCCGGCTGAACCGCTCCTCGCCGAACTCGTGGATGATGTCGGCGAGGCTCTCGGGCCGCATCCGGTTGACCAGCCGCCAGGCCGGCTCCCCCTCGGTGGGATCGAACCGCAGGTCGAGCGGTCCCTCCGAGTCGAACGAGAAGCCACGGGAGTCGTCGGCGAGCTGGTCGCTCGACAGGCCGACGTCGAGCAGCACGCGGTCGACGGTGTCGAGGGAGACCGCGTCGAGCACCTCGGGCAGGTCGCAGAAGTTGGCCTGGGCGAACCGCACGGGCCGGCCGGTGAACTCGCGGGCGCCGCGGTCGATCGCGGCCGGATCGCGGTCGATCGCGATCACGAGCCCGTCGGGGCCGACGGCATCGGCGAGGAGCCGCGTGTGGCCGCCGCCGCCGAGCGTGCCGTCGACCACCCGCATGCCGGGCTGCACGTCGAGGAACGACATCACCTCGGCGGGCAAGACGCTCGTGTGGATGCTGGCGGACGACATGGACCGCATCGTAGCAGCCGGCGTCAGCCGCTGCCCGTGCGCGAGTCCTGCCAGACCTTGAGCCAGGGCAGCGTCCACGGGTTCCAGGTCGGGTAGCTCGCCGAGGCGACGCTGATCGCGAGCAGGATCGCCGCCACGACGCGGCGGCCCCGCGTGCCCGCCTTGGCGTCGGCCGCCGGGAGCATGGCGAACAGCCACAGGGGCGCGAACCAGAGCGCCCAGCGGAAGCCGGTGGCCATGCCGCCGTAGTTCCTGTCCTCGAGGGGTCGCGTGACGTAGAAGGCGAGGCAGACGAGCGTGCAGACGACGATCGCCGCGGCTACCGCCCGCTCGGGCGGCCCGGCCGGATCGCGGCGGGCCACGAGCAGCGCCAGGCCCGCGAGGCTCAGGAGCCAGACCGGCGTGAGCGAGAAGATGCCGTGGTGGCCGACCAGCACGTGGAAGGCGTAGGCCGGCGGCGACGCCTCGCCGCGGTCGACGTCGCTCTTGGCGACGGTCGGCTTCCAGTAACTGTCGATGACGCGGCTGCCGCGGCGGAACTGGTAGTC
>JBJTHX010000330.1:0-5102 GCA_046094745.1 Planctomycetia bacterium | reverse complement strand
CTGCTCGTGGTACTCGCTCACGTAGAACAGCCGCGCGCCCACGATCCCCCAGAGGAAGACCGCCACGCCCAGGGCGAGGATCGTGTCGGCGTCGATCCCGACGGCACGGCCGCGGCGGACCGACAGCCACGTGCCGGCCAGCGCCGCGACGAGGAGCATCAGGCCGTAGCCGCGGATCGGCACGCCCTGTCCGTCGTCGAGCGCCGGCAGGCCCCAGAGGATGAAGGCCCCGGCGAGGGCCAGCGGCATCCCCAGGGCGGTGGCCGCCCGGCCAAGACCCTCGCGGCGGGCGGCCCGCGCCACGGCCACGCCGCCCACCACGGCCCAGACCGCCAGGAGCAGTCCCCAGCCGAAGAGCGGCAGGCCGCCGAGCTGCGCCGGGATGTGGAACAGCGTCGAACGCATCAGCCCGTCCCGCGCGGCGGCAGTTCGCGATTGTCGATGAGCCGCGTCGTGCCGAGCCGGGCGGCGACGAGTGCCACGGCCGGCGCGGTCGGCCGCACGGGCCCGAGCGACTCGGCATCGACGACCGCCGCATAGTCGATCGCCAGCCGCGCCGCAGTCAGCGGCCCACGCAGCGCCGCCTCGACCGCAGGCACGTCGGCTCCCTGCCGCCACGCCGCCTCCGCCCGCTCCAGTCCGGCGAACAGCGCCCCGGCTCGCTCGCGGTCCGCGGACGCGAGGTAGCGGTTCCGGGAACTCATCGCGAGCCCGTCGGCCTCGCGGACCGTGGGGCAGACCAAGATCGTGACCGGGAGGCCGAGGTCGCGGACCATCCGCTTCACGACCAGCGACTGCTGCCAGTCCTTGGCGCCGAAGTAGGCGACGTCGGCCGGCACCGCGAGCAGGAGCCGACAGACGACCGTGGCCACGCCGGAGAAGTGCCCGGGGCGGATCGCCCCCTCGAACCCGCCGGCCGGCCCCTCGACGACGATCCGCGTGGCATCGCCGGGCGGATAGACGGCCGCGGCGGCGGGTGCATAGACCCAGCGGACGCCGAGCGGCGCGAGCAGGTCGAGGTCGGCGGTGAGCGAGCGCGGGTAGCGGTCGAAATCCTCGCCCGGGGCGAACTGCGTCGGGTTGACGAAGATCGACACGGCCACGTCGTCGCACTCCCGCGAGGCGCGTTCCACGAGGCTCGCATGGCCGGCGTGCAGCGCGCCCATCGTGGGCACGAAGCCGACCCGCCGGCCGGAGTCGCGGGCGGCGAGCACCCGCTCGCGGACCGTCGCCGGGTCGCCGATGACCGTCGGCGGGCTGGGCATCAGACCATGGCCTCGACGGCGGCGATCGCCTCCTCGGTCGCCCGCCCGAGGTCGCCGGCGTCGACCACGACCACGGCCTTCGGCGCGAGCGTACTCCGGAGGCCGGGGCCCCGCAGGCGGCGGATGATCCGCTCCTGCAACTGCACGAGCACCGCCGTCGGCGCCGGCGGCGAGAGCGTCGCCGTCGCGCCGCCGGGATCGACGAACCGCATGCCGGCCGTCGCCCGTCGCCCGCGGGCCGAGTTGCGCTCCTCGAGCACCGCGGCCTCGGCCACGAGCAGGATCGCCACCTGTGGCGTGGGGACACCGGCGGCCGTGCGGGCCACGTCGGCCTCCAGGCGGTCAGACTCCGCCGCCGGCAGACAGTCGGCGGCGGCGGCGGGGATCATGTCGAGCCAGAAGTCGATCACGGTGCCATGCGGGTCGGCGGTCCAGTCGGCTTCCACGAGCGACCGCGTCCAGGTGGACACGACGTCCCGCCATGCCTGCGGGTGGTTTGCCGCGCCGCAGGGCACCGGGTGCGTGGCGTGGATGGGACGGGCCATGACGGCGTCGGCGACGGCGGCCGCGATCTCGGCGGCTCCGCTCCCCGGCACGCCCACGACCGCGACGAGCGGATGCGGCACGGAGATGTTCGCCAGCAGCGCCGCCAGCGAGCAGCCGGCGAGCGGATGACGAAAATCAGCCGCGATCTCCACGGCCGGTTCGAGCACGAAGCGGCGGGTCGTCATCCGCGGGTGCGGCACCGTGAGGTCGGTGTCGTCGAGCACCAGATCGTCGTACAGCAGCAGGTCGAGGTCGAGGGTCCGCTCGCCCCAGCGGTCGTTGCGGTCGCGGTGGAGCGTGTTCTCGACGGCCGCGAGCACGCCGAGGACGTCCCGCGGCGAGAGGTCGGTTTCCAGCAGGCAGGCCCCGTTGAGATACGAAGACTGGCCCACCGGTCCGCCCACCGGGCGGGTTTCCCGGTAGCGGCTCACGGCCAGCACCTGCAGCCCCGGCATGTACCGGAGCAGTTCCATGGCGCGGTCGATCTGCTCCCGCCGCCGGCCGAGATTCGACCCACACCCTATGAGGCATCGTGCCATGGCGTTTTCCGCGACCGTGATCGGACGCGGCATTCTACCGCCAGCGAACCTCGGATCGGCAAATGCACGCCGTGAGCGGGGTGCGGAAACCGGAAAACGGGGGGGACATCCAGGCCACGACCAAGGCCGTCGACTGTCGATCCCTCAAGTCGTCGCCCCCCTATTTTATCTCTCCGGATCCGCTCCGCTGCGGGCGTGAACACCAGCCTTGTCGCGAGGTTCGCTCGGTGCGGCTTGCATGGCGTGAGCGTCGTGATGCGGATCCCAAGCCGACCGATGGCGGTGATTCTGGGAAGCCGCGCCGGCTTGTCAAGGACGCTTCGGCTCCACCGCGGCGTGACGCAGCAACGCCCGCGAAAACCCGCCCGTCGCCGGCGGCCAGCACGGGGATCGTCCGCGCCAGCAACGCCAGCATTGCCCGCAAGCGGGCCATGGCGTAGAGAATGCGGGCTGTTCGCACGGCACGCGGGCCGCGGTCACGTTCCTTTTTCCCCCAGCCGCACGAGCCATGAGCCGCTTTTTTGCCGCCGGTGATGATGCGGGCGACGCGGACGCGATGCCGCCGATCCCCGACCTGTCCCCGGAACTGCCGGACGGCGATTTTCCCGATGCCGTGGCGGCCGTCGGCGAGGAAACCCCGCCCCCGCCGGCCTCCTACTGGACCATCTCCCGCACGCCGCGGACGAGCCTCGGGTTTTCGCTGCCCTTGGTGTTGGCCTACGAGGGGGGCGTGCTGCTTTTGGGCCGCGGTTCACCCCGCAACGGCGCGGACGTCTGGCTGCGGCAACTGCTCGATGCCCTGGGATTCGGGGCATATTTCCTCCTGCCCACGCTCACCGTCCTGGGCCTGCTGGCCTGGCACCACATGGAGCACGACCGCTGGAATTTCAGCGGCGGAGTGCTCGCGGGCATGGCCGCGGAATGCGTGCTCTGGGCCGCGATGCTCGTGGGCCTGGCCCGGCTCCAGGACCGCTACTGGCCCCTGGCGGCCGCCGCCGGCTGGGACGGCCTGTTCGCCCGCCTGATCGGTTTCTGCGGGGCGGGGCTCTACGAGGAGGTGCTGTTCCGACTTCTGCTCCTGCCACTGTTGATTTGGGCCTTCGAGCGGCTCGGTGCGGCGACCATCCCGGCGACCGTCCTGGGCCTCGTGGCCTCGAGCCTGCTGTTCAGCGCAGCCCATTACGTGGGCCCGCTGGGAGATGCCTTCGACCTCTACAGTTTCACTTTCCGCGCACTGGCCGGCATGTTCTTCGCGGTGCTGTTCATCGTCCGTGGCTTCGGGATCGCCGCCGGCACGCACGCCATCTACGACGTGCTCGTCGGCCTTCGCTGACCGCGGATGTCTTGTGAAACGGTGTGCGCTGAACTTGTCAAGGGATGCCACGAGATTTTTTTCGTCGTGTGAGATCGTGGTTTTGGGCCGCACCTTCGCGATCCCGATCCGGCTTGGAGGCCGGCGCGACGCGGCCGTATACTCGTGGTCCCAGGCGGGAGGTTCTCGGGGCGCCGCGGTCGTGCCGCTGGCCGTCTCGAGTTCATGGAGGCTTCCCATCGTGCTCTCGGTTCGCCCCAAGGTCGGTGAGCTCGTCTTTCAGCTCTACGGCCGCGCCCTCCACCCCGAGTTGTTCGATATCTGTGCGACGCGGTCACTCGATCGGGGCGGCTACGCGGCGTCGATCTCGATCACCGATTCCGGCCATCTGGTCACCTGGCGGCAGGACGGCCTGACGCTCACCGAGGTGGCCACGAGCCAGCGGCAGCCGCTGCCCCAGAAGCGGCGGCTGCTCGCACACCGCATCGCCGGCGAGCGGAGCGACCGGATGGAGTGCCGCGGGGGGGCCGCCTACCAGACCTGCTTCCAGCTCGAAACCGTCGAGCAGGAGGTGTTCTGGTCGTTTCAGCAGGAACTCGCCGCGGAGGGCGCCCGCAAGGGCCTGCTCCACCGCTTCGAGTCCGGCAGCCGGCTGGCCCTGGGGGCCCTGTCGTGGATCAATGTCGAGACCCGCCCCAAGAGCCTGCTCGTGCAGGCCTACCACACCTTCCCCGCCGACCTCGCGATCGTGAAGAGCCAGTCGCTCTTCGAGTGCCCCTGAACCGGAGCCCGGTCCGCGATGCCGAAATCCTCGAACCCGCAGCCCGCCGCGACCCGCCGCAGCCGCGTGCTGATCGCCGACGACAACGAGCCCAACCGCGAACTGCTCGAGGTCTACCTCGCCGACATCGACTGCGAGATCGCCACGGCGGTCGACGGCGCCGACACCCTGGCGAAGGTGGCCGAGTTCCGGCCGGACGTGCTCCTGCTCGACGTGATGATGCCGAAGCTCTCGGGTTTCGAGGTCTGCCAGCGGCTGAAGTCCGATCCAAAGACGAGCCCGATCATGATTCTGATGGTCACGGCGCTCGGCGAACTGGGCGACATCGAGCGGGCCGTCGACGCCGGCACCGATGACTTCCTCTCCAAGCCCGTCAACCGCGTCGAGCTCGTGAAGCGGGTGGAGAACATGCTCAAACTCCGCCACGTGAGCGACGAGCTGGAGCGGCTGCGGAGCTACATCCGCACGATGGACGACGACCAGCCGCCGCGCTAGCTTCACGCCTGCGGGGCCCTCCAGGGCCCCCGCGCGGGGGCCATGGATGGCCCCGCAGGCGTGAGGCTAGCGCGGCGGCGGGGCGGGGTCGAGCGGGCGGATGTCGCGCGGGTGCCGCGCCCGCTCGGCGCGCCCGTGGGGGAGGTTGAGCGTGTGCTCCACCC
>JBJTHX010000329.1:0-9714 GCA_046094745.1 Planctomycetia bacterium | reverse complement strand
GCCGGGGCTCGCGGCGGTCCGGGCCGCGGGCAGGCCCGCCTGCCGGCAGGCGGCCCCGAGCCGCTCGAGCGGCGCGGCCCGCGGGTTGGTCGCGTACCGCGTGACCACCACGTGGTCGAACCGGCCGCCGGCCGCGGCGAGCATCTCCTCGATCTGTTTGTCGGCGCTGGCGGCGAACACGAGCACCCGCGGCCGCACGGCGTCGAGCACCGGCGCGAGCGTCTCGACGAGCGACCGCATCGAGGCCACGTTGTGGGCCGCGTCGACGATCGTCAGCGGCCGCGTCGCCACCCGTTCGATGCGGGCCGGCAGCCGCGTCCGCTCGAGGCCGCGGGCGATGGCCGCCTCCGGCACGCGGAAGCCGAGCCCGTCGAGCTGCCGCGCGGCGACCGCGGCGAGCGCCGCGTTCTCGGCCTGGTGCCGCCCCTCCATGCCGATGCGGCAGCGGATCACGGTCCCGTCCGGCGCCGTGATCGCCACCCGGTCGCCGCGGGCGTGGTCGGCCGCCTCGTGGACGACGGTGAAGTCGCGGTCCTGTTCGAGCAGCCGCGCCCGTCGGCGGCCCGTCGCGTGATCGCGGCCACCGCGGCCCGCCGACGGGCCGCCGGCCGCTGTGCCGCCGAGACGACGGGCACGCCGCGCTTGATGATCCCCGCCTTCTCGCGGGCGATCCGGCCGAGCGTCGGCCCGAGCACCGCCATGTGGTCGAGGCTGATGCTCGTGATCACCGTGACCAGCGGCCGCGACACGTTCGTGGCGTCGAGGCGGCCGCCGAGGCCGGTCTCGAGGACGGCGACGTCGACGCCGGCCCGCACGAAGTGCACGAGCGCCACCGCCGTGACCACCTCGAACCAGCTCGGCCCCCGCGAACCGCGCCGCGCGGCCGCGGCATCGAGCCGCTCCACGGCCGGCATCACCACGCCGCAGGCCGCCACGAGGTCGGCCGCCGAGATCGGCCGGCCGTCCACGCAGATCCGCTCCTCGAGGGCGTGGACGTGGGGCGACATGTAGCGGCCCACCCGGTGGCCGGCCTCCCCGAGGATCGCTGCGAGCATGGCCACCGTGGAGCCCTTGCCCTTCGTGCCGGCCACGTGCACGACCGGCAGCCGCTCGTGCGGCGCGCCGACCGCCGCCATCAGCCGCCGGACGCGGGCCAGCCCGAACGGGGCCGCCGTGCCGCCGGGGGGCGTCCGCTCGAAGTTGATCCGGCGGTCGAGCCAGGCCAGGACGGCCTCCCGATCCCGCGGTCGCGCGGCGGCCTCGGGCGGCTTCGCCTTTCGCCGCCTTCGCATCTTTTCCAGGCTCCCGGGACCGCCGATCGTCGCCCGCGTCGGGGCGTGTCCGCCGAGTCTATCCTCACCGCCGCCGGCCGCGCCGCGCGGGGGCCGAAGCGGCCTTGACCACCGGCGGCCGTTCGCCGACCCTCCGCGGGCCATGTCTTCGCCCATCCCATGCCCGTCGCCCCGCGCCGCGGCGATCCGCCGCCTGGCGGTGGTGGCGGCGCTGTTGGGCGGCCCCGCGGCCGCGCAGCAACCGCTCCCGCAGCCGCCGCCGGCGCCGCCGATGTACATCCCCGACCCGGTGGGTGCCGGCGGCCTCGCCGGCATGCCCCCTGCCGTCGCCGCCGACATGCTGCCCGATTGGCCGCGGTGGTTCGCCGGCGCCAGCGGCCTCGTGATGACCCGCACGCTGCCCGATGGCGCGGCGACGATGGCACCCCTCGGCGGCGTGCAGCTCACCACGGCCGACGCCGCCGCCACCTGGCCGGGCGGGATCGACGTGCACATCGGCCGCTGGTTCGGCGGCCGGCAACAGCATGCCGTCGAGTTCATCTACTGGGGAGTGTACGGCCTGGGAACCTCCGATTCCGAGACCGCGACCCCCGCGGCCATCGACGCGATCCCCCAGGCGCCGGGCGTGACGATCGGCGGCACGTCGGCCGCGACGTTTCTCCAGGATGCCGCCGGGCAGACGATCGGCCGCGCCGATGTCGTCAACGACGTGGAGATCAACTGGGTCTACTCGCTCTGGGAACGGCCGGAGTTCCTGCCCCAGGACCGGCGCGTGACGCTCATGTGGCTGGCCGGCTTCCGCTACTTCGGGCTCGGCGACACGCTCTCGCTCACGACCACGCCCGGCAACCCGGCCCTCGGGCCTCCCCTGCTCACCGTGGCCACGGCCAACAGCATCTACGGCGCCCAGGTCGGCGCGAAGTTCGACTGGCTGTTCCTGCCGGGCCTTCGGCTCGACATCGTGCCCAAGTTCATGATCGGCGGCAATGCGGTGACCAACACCACGTCGCTCGCGGCGGCGTCCGGCGACCTGGCCCGCTTCGAATCGGGGACGCCCGTCACCGTCCACCAGACGCTCGGGGTCTTCTCCTGGCTCGGCTCGGTCGACACCGGCCTGGCCTGGGACGTCACCGAACATTGGACGCTCGCGCTGGGCTACCGGGTCGTCGGCGTGGGCAACATCGCCCAGGCGGACGGCCAGTGGCCGGTCCTGCTCGCCACCCCCGGCTCGATCCCCGGCCTTTCGGCGTCGTCGAGCACGATCGTGCACGGCGCCTTCGCAGGCTTCGAGGCGCGGTATTGAATTCACGCCTGCGGGGCCATCCATGGCCCCCGCAGGCTTGGCCCGGCGTGGTCGCAGCCGGAGGTGCGACCAGCCGGGCAGGCGGTCGCACCTCCGGGCGACCGTGGCCGCCGCGGTGCGGCGGCACGCGGCGGCTCGACGAGGCGTCAAGCCGAGCCGCGGGGATGCACGCGGCGCCGCCTGCGGTGGCTGCGTGCAGTGCTCGACCTCTTTTCCCCTGCCGGCCGGCGGCTAGGATGGCTGCATGAACGCTCCCCAACAGGCCTGCGACCTCACCGGCAAGAAATGCGTGCCCTGCGAAGGGGGCGTGCCGCGGTATTCGAACGCGGACGCGGAGGCGCAGGTCGCCGCCCTGCCCGCCTGGAAACTCACCCACGACGGCACGCGGATCCGCCGCGACGTCAAGCTGAAGAACTTCCGCGAGGCCGTGAAACTCGTCAACAACGTCGCCGCCCTCGCGGAGCGGGAGCAGCACCACCCCGACCTGCACATCGAGGGCTACCGCAACGTGTGGATCGAGATCTTCACACACGCCATCGGCGGCCTTTCCGAGAACGACTTCATCCTCGCGGCCAAGATCGACGCCATCGCGCCGACCTGACCGCTGCTTCGGGGGATTCCGCCCATGGCGATGGCGCTCGAGTCCGCCCTCCGCCTCGATGAACCCTTGCGCCGCGGGCCTTACGCGGCGATCGGCTTCGGGCTCATGGCCCTCAAGTACGTCGTCGAGGCGACCGTGATCGGGCTCGTCACCGACCGCTTCTACCGGCCGCTCGACTTCCTCAACCCGCTGCTCAGCGTCCGCGGCAAGTACCTCGACCCGCCGGCCCCCGACTGGCTCGGCTGGGCGCTGGTGGTGTGGTCGATCCCCTTCCTGTGCATCGCCACCACGATGAGCGTCCGGCGGGCGCTCGACGCGGGGATCGGGCCGTGGATGGGCCTGTGGATCTTCGTGCCCGGCGTGAACTTCGCGCTCATGCTCGTGCTCTGCCTGATGCCGTCACAGCCGCGACCGGCGGCCGTGACCCGGGCCGACGAGGTCCGGGCCGCCCACTCGATCGGCAGCAGCCTGCTGGGTGCGGGAGTCGGGTCGACCGTCGGCCTCGCGATGCTCGCCTTCAGCGTCTACGGCCTCCGCGACTACGGCGCCGGCCTGATCATGGGCGCGCCGCTGCTCGTCGCCGCCATCGCCGCCTGGCTCTACAACCGCCCCGTGCGCCGCGGCATCGGAGGCAGCCTGCTCGTGGCGCAGCTCGCCATCCTGCTGTGCGGCGCGTTCCTCATGCTCTTCGCACTCGAGGGTCTTGTCTGCCTGGCGATGCTCTACCCGCTCGCGGCCGTCATGGGGCTGGTCGGCGGCCTCGTCGGCTACAGCATCGCGTCGCTCGCCCCCGGACGGCCCGCCTCCCTGGGCCTGCCGCTGCTCGTGCTGCCGCTGCTGATGGGGGCCGAGCGGCTCTACCGGACGGTGCCGACCTACGAGGTCCGCTCCGCGGTCGAGATCGACGCCCCGCCGGAGGCGGTGTGGCCGCACGTGGTCGGGTTCTCGGAACTGCCCGACCCGCCCGCCTGGTTTTTCCGCCTCGGCATCGCCTACCCGAAGCGGGCGACGATCGACGGCTCCGGCGTCGGCGCCGTCCGCCACTGCGAGTTCTCCACGGGAGCGTTCGTCGAGCCGATCACGGCCTGGGAGCCACCGTGCCGGCTGGCCTTCGACGTCGCCTCCCAGCCGCCGCCGATGCACGAACTGAGCCCCTACCGCCACGTCCACCCGCCGCACCTCGACGGCTACCTCCGCTGCCGCCGCGGCGAGTTCCGGCTCGTCCCGCTGGACGGCGGCCGCACGCGGCTCGAGGGCAGCACCTGGTACGCGTACGAGATCTATCCGCAGGCCTACTGGACGCTGTGGTCCGACCTGCTCATCCACCAGATCCACCGCCGCGTGCTCCAGCACATCAAGCGGTCGAGCGAGGGCGGCGGTCCCCGAACCCTGTAGCGGCGGTCTCCGACCGTTGTGCCCGGCCTGTGGCAACGCGACCCGGATGCGCAAGCCTGGAGGCTTGCGCCACGGTGTGCAGCGGTCAGCCGCCGCAGTAGTCGATCGCCCGGGCGATCTCGCTCTTCAGATCCTGGCGGGCCACGATCCGGTCGATGAAGCCGTGCTCGAGGAGGAACTCGCTCGTCTGGAAGCCCTTGGGCAGTTCCACGCGGATCGTGGCCTTGATCGTCCGCGGGCCGGCGAAGCCGATCAACGCCCGCGGCTCCGCGAAGCACAGGTCGCCGAGCGACGCGAAGCTCGCCGCCACGCCGCCCATCGTGGGATTGGTGAGCACCGAGATGAAGAGGCCGCCGGCCTGCGAGTAGCGGGCGAGCGCCGCCGACACCTTCGCCATCTGCATCAGCGAGAGGATGCCCTCGTGCATCCGCGCGCCGCCGCCGGAGGCGCTGATGATGATCAGCGGTAGTTTCTGCGCGGTGGCCCGCTCGACGAGCCGGGCGAGCCGCTCGCCCACCACGCTGCCCATGCTGCCCATGATGAACGACGAGTCGGTCACGCCGCAGGCCACACGCCGGGCCCGGATCATGCCGCTCCCGGTGAGCGCCGCATCGGACAGCCCGGTCCGCTTCTGTTCGGCGACGATCCGCTCCGCGTAGGGCTTCTTGTCGCGAAAACCGAGCGGATCGGTCGGCCGCAGGTTGGCGTCCCACTCCTCGAACGTGCCGGCGTCGAGCAGCTGCGCGATCCGCTCCTTCGCCGAGACGTACCAGTGGAAGCCGCACTGCGGGCAGACGTTGAGCAGGTCCTCCGCCTCCTTGCGGTAGATCGTGGCGTTGCAGCCGCCGCACTTCAGCCACAGTCCCTCGGGAACGCCGCGCTTCTCCCGTGGCCCCCGCGGGGCGGCCCCGGGCCGGTCGTCCCGCCCGCCGTCGTCGCGGTCGGACGCGGGCTGCTTCGCGCGAACTGCCGCCCGGACCGCGGCCGAATCGGCCGCATCGGCGGGGCGGGCTGTCGGGCGTCGGCGTTCCATGCTGACTCCTGCGCGATCCGGGAGACGCGGTCGGGCGACCGCCGGCAGTCTATCCCGCAGCCGCGGGCCGCCGCTGCGCCGGTTCGCCGGCTACGTGGGCTGCATCCCCCGCCGGCGGACCGGAGTCCACTGGGCAGCGAGCGGCAGCATTTCCAGCGGCGGACGTTCACCGTCGTGCTGCCAGAGGTCTCCCATCGACTGGCCCGAGACGATCCAGCGGATGATCCGGTCCAGCGGCTGCGGCACGACGAGGGCCACGCGGCCGGCGGGCTGCTTGCGGACGAGTTTCTCGAGCGCCGCCTCGGCACGTTCGCAGGCCTGCTCGAGCAGTTCACCCTCCGGAGGCGCGACGGCCCACGGATTGTCCTGCCACTGCCGGTGCAGCCGCGGCTGCTTGCGGCGGATCTCCTCGACGAGCATGCCCTGCCACAGGCCCTGGTCGAGGTTGTGCAGGTTGACCAGGCGCCGGGGCCGCAGCCCGCAGGCGGCGGCGACGACCCGCCCCGTTTCGATCGCGCAGGCCGACCCGGACGTGTAGAGCGCGTCGGGCGCGGCGGCGACCGCGGCGGCGGCGGCCCGCGCCGCCTCCTCGCGGCCCGCGGCGGAGAGCGGGATATCGAGCGTGCCACGGATCCGGCCCAGGAGGTCGTAGTCGGTGGCGCCGGAACGGATCAGGATCAGGTGGTCGGGCATTGGCGGACGTGGGTCTCCTGGGGAAGGCGGCTGCGGTCCATTCAGGCAGCGCCGCGGGCGATGGTCTCGAGTTCCGTGATGGCGCGGGCGTAGTCGTGCGACCGGATGACCGCGCTGCCGGCCACGATCAGCTCGGCCCCGGCGGCGGCCACGGCCGCGACCGTGTCAGAGGCGATGCCGCCATCGACGCCGAGGCGGAACGCGGCCCCCGAACGGCTGCGAAGTTCTGCCAGCCGGGCGAGCTTGCCGATGGCGACCGGGTTGAAGCGTTGCCCGCCATAACCGGGCTCGACGCTCATCACGAGCACGCCGTCGCAGGCATCGAGATAGGGCTCGACGCGTTCGACGGGGGTTTCGGGGCTCAAAGCCAGATGGGCCCGCGGCCCCAGCGTCGAGATCGCCTCCAGGGTCCGACGGGGATCGGCGAGGGCCTCGACGTGGACGGTGAGGATGTCGGCTCCGAGCTGGGCGTAGTCGGCCAACGTCCGCTCGGGCTCCTCGATCATGAGGTGCACCTCGAGGGGCACCTTGGCAGCCCGCCGAACGGCCTCGACGACCACGGGGCCGTAGGTCAGTTGGGGAACGAACCGGCCGTCCATGACGTCCAGGTGCAGCGCGGTCGCGCCGGCCGCCTCGAGCCGCTCCACCTCGCGGGCCAGGTGGCCGAAATCGCACAGCAGCAGGGCGGGCAGAATCACCGGGCCGTGGGCCTCCAGCGTCGCCGAAACCTGTTCGAAGTGGTGTCCTGCCCGGGATTTCACGTGTCTGCGAGTCGCGAGCGGATCCGGGCGGCCATGCCACGAAGCCGAGAATCCGATTCTATCACGGCCGCCCCGGATGCCCCTACCTGTCACGGCTCGGATCGCCGTAAAGGCATGTGCAGCGGTCACTTGCGCTGTGCGGAATGCCCTCGTGGCGCGGCGTTTCCAGGCGTGCGAACCAAAGGCCTGTGGCTCCATCACCCGCATCCGCAAGCCTGGAGGCTTACGCCACTTACCGGTGGCCGAGCAGCCAGGCCAGGAGTCCCTTCTGGACGTGCATCCGGTTGGCCGCCTCCTCCACCACCACGCTCTGCGGCCCGTCGATCACGTCGTCGGTGACCTCCTCGCCGCGCCGGGCGGGGAGGCAGTGCATGAACAGGGCGTCCGGGCAGTGCCGCATCAGGGCGGCGTTCACCTGATACGGGGCGAAGGCCTGCAGCCGGGCCGCCCGCTCCTGCTCCTGGCCCATGCTGGCCCACACGTCGGTGTAGACGACGGCGGCGTCCCGCACCGCGGCCACGGGGTCCTCGGTCTCCTCGATCGCGGCGGCGGGGAGGATCGCCCGCAGGTGCTGCCGAAACCCGGCGTCGAACTGGTAGGCCGCCGGCGCCGCGAGCACGAACCGCATCCCCAGCAGGCCGCACACCAAGGCCAGCGAGCGGGCCACGTTGTTGCCGTCGCCCACGAAGGCCAGCGTGAGCCCCGCCACGCGTCCCACCCGCTGCCGCAGCGTGAAGATGTCGGCCAGCGCCTGGCAGGGATGGCAGTAGTCGGAGAGGCCGTTGATCACCGGCACGCTCGACACGGCCGCCAACTGCACGATCGTGTCGTGGGCCTTCGAGCGGCAGACGATCGCGTCGACGTATTCGCTGAGCACGCGGCCGAAGTCGGCGACGCTCTCGCGGGAGGAGGCGAAGCCCGTGTCGGCGCCGAGGAACAGGCTCGAGCCGCCGAGGTGGGCCATCGCCGCCTGGAAACTGACCCGCGTCCGCAGGCTCGGCTTCTCGAACACCAGCGCCAGCACCCGCCCGGGAAGCAGCGCGTCCCGCCGGCCCGACGCGTATTTCTCACCCAGGTCGCGGGAGACCGCGAACACCGCCTCGATCTCGGACGGCGTCAGGTCCTCGGGGACGATCACGTGCCGCATGGCCGTTCAGCTCCGCCCCGCCACCTCGGTGATCGCCGCGCAGAGCCGGTCGCAGCCCTCGTCGACCTCCGCCGCGGAGATGTTCATGCCGGCAGGAGGCGGATGACCCGCCCCTGCGTGGCGTTGACGAGCAGGTTCCGCTCCAGGCAGGCCTGCACGACGGCCGCGCCGTCGATCGCCAATTCGACGCCGATCATCATCCCGATCACGCGGACGTCGCGCACCACGTCGCAGCCGGCGCGGAACGCCTCGAGCCGCTCGCGGAACCGGGCGGCGACCCGGTCGACGTGGCCCAGGAGCCCCTGCTCCTCGATCATCTCGATGGCCGCAATGCCCGCCGCCGCGGCGACCGGGTTGCCGCCGAAGGTGGCGGCGTGCATGCCGGGCCGCAGGTGCTTGGCCAGGTCGACGGTGGTCAGCATCGCGCCGCCGGCGATGCCGGCGCAGAGGCTCTTCGCCAGCGTGATCACGTCGGGCACGACGTCGAAGTGCTGGTAGCCGAACCACTTGCCCGTCCGGCCGCAGCCGCACTGCACCTCGTCGAACACCAACAGCAGGTCGCGCTCGTCGCAGATCCGCCGCAGGCCCTCGAGGAAGCCGGCCGGCGCCGGCACCACGCCCCCCTCGCCGAGGATCGGCTCCACGAGGATGCCGCCCGTCTGGTCGTCGATGACCTTCTCCACGGCCTCCAGGTCGCCGTGCGGCGCGTACTGGAAGCCGGCCAGCATCGGCCCCAGACCCTCGTGATACTTCGGCTGCGCGGTGGCCGTCACGCTCCCCATCGTGCGGCCGTGGAAGCCGCCGCGGAAGGTGACGATCTTGTACCGCTTGCCTTCGGTCCGCAGACGCACGAGCTTGATCGCCGCCTCGTTGGCCTCGGTCCCCGAATTGCAGAAGAAGGCCTGGCCGCCGAACGACCGCTCGGACAGCAGCCGCGCCCACTCGCCCTGGGGCTCGGTGTACCAGGTGTTCGGCACGTGGATCAGCTTCGCGACCTGCTCCTGCACGGCGCGGACGACCGGCTCGGGGCAGTGCCCCAGCAGGTTGCATCCCCAGCCGGGGAACAGGTCGAGGTATTCGTGGCCCTCGGCGTCCCACACGCGGGAGCCGGCGCCGCGAACGAGGCAGACCGGGAACCGCCGGTAGTTGGGCACCACGTAGCGGGTGAACGTGTCGACGACGGACTGCGTCTTCGCGCCCAGGGCGTGCGGTGCGGAGTCGATCGTGGCCATGAAAAAACTCCCGTGGGGACCTGATGCCGGAGGGTCAGCGGGCCGCCGTCGCCGGGCCGGCGGCCCGGGCGGCGGAGGAGACGGCGTCGTCGCGGACCAGTTCCGTGCCCACGCCGCTGGTCGTGTAGATCTCGAGCAGGAGCGAGTGCCGCAGGCGGCCGGCTTCCTCGAGGGCCTGCGGCGGATCTGCGACGAGCGCGACCTGCTGTTGGTGTTCGACGAGGTGCAGTGCGGCTGCGGCCGGACGGGCAAGTGGT
>JBJTHX010000328.1:0-2866 GCA_046094745.1 Planctomycetia bacterium | reverse complement strand
GTCTCGGGCGGCGCTCGATCCGCGCGATCCCGATCGAGTCGCAGCGCCGGATGAGGGCCGACCTCCTCGAGGCGGCCATCCTCCGCGACCTCGCCGCCGGCATCCGCCCGATGGCCGTCATCGGCACCGCCGGCACCACGCTCACCGGCGCCGTCGATCCGCTCCGCGCGATCGGGGCGGTGGCGGAACGGCATGGCGTCTGGATGCACGTCGATGCGGCGTACGGGGGGCCGGCGGCGGGAACGGCCGTCGCGGCGCCGCTCTTCGACGGCCTCGAGCTCGCCGACTCCGTCACGGTCGATGCCCACAAGTGGCTCTTCGTGCCGAAGGCGTGCGGCCTGCTGCTCGTCCGCGACCCGACCACGCTCACCGCGGCATTCGCCCATGACGAAGCCTACATGCCCCACGACGAGAGCGGGCCGAATCCCGTCGATGCCACGCTCGAGTACTCGCGGCCGCTGCGGGCCCTCAAGCTCTGGCTCGCCTTCAAGACCCACGGAGCCGGCGCCTTCCGCGAGGCGATCACCCGGACGATCCGGCTCGCCCGCGCGACCCACGACCGCGCCCGCGCCACCGCCGGCTTCCGCTCGCGCGACCCGGTTCCCCCGCTCTCGGTCGTCCCGCTGGCCCACGTCCCGGAGGGCATCGCCGACGTCGACGACCACCAGCGGCGGCTCTGCCGCGCGATCGAACGTGACGGCAGGGTGTTCCTCTCGCCGGCCGTGATCGACGGCCGCACCTGGCTGCGGCCATGCTTCACGAACTTCCGGACGCAGCCCGCCGACATCGACGTGCTGTTCGCGGTGATCGCGGAATTGAGCGACCGGGTCGCCCGCGGCGGGTGACGCGGCGGCGTTCGTGCGCACTGCTCCTCGCGGCCGCGGGTCCGTAGACTTGGGTGTGAGCCTGTCCCGTGCCGCCGGCGAGGTCATCCATGCCCGTGACCGTCGATGCCGCGCTGATCGACGATGCCGTCCGTCTCGCGGCCGAGTTGCAGCGGGCCGCGGCGGCCCTGCAGACGCCGGCCGAGCGGCGGCAGCAGGCCGAGCTCGCGCGGATGCTCGAAAGCCCGGCCGACAAGGCGACGCTCGTCGAACTGACCGACCAGGCCTTCCGCTCACATGCCGCCGCCCGCACCGCCGAGCAGTTCACCCACATCCTCGACGTGCAGGGCATCCCGCGGTTCTTCAGCCCGCTCGACCGGGCGCTCCTGCTCGGCTTCCAGACGTTCGGCGACTGGCTGCCGTCGGTGACGGTGCCGATGGTGAAGTCGCACCTGCGTCACGAGACGGCGAACGTCGTCCTGCCGGCGGAGCCCGAGCTCCTCCACGAGCACCTCGCGGCCCGCCGAGCCCAGGGCCTGCGGATGAACCTCAACTTCCTCGGCGAGGCCCTGCTCGGGGAGGACGAGGCGCGGGCGCGGCTGGCGAAGTACGCCGCGGCCCTCGCGGCGCCCGACGTCGAGGTGCTCTCCGTCAAGATCTCCACGATCGACTCGCAGATCCTGCCGATCGCCCGTGAGCACACCCTCGGCCGGCTCTGCGACCGGCTCGAGCCGCTCTATCGCGCCGCGGCCAGGAATGAATCCATGCCTCTCCCTCTGGGAGAGGCCGGCCGGAGGCCGGGTGAGGGTGCCGCGAGCCCATCCCGTCGTTCCCTGCACCCTCACCCCGACCCCTCTCCCAAAGGGAGAGGTGATGAAGACTCCCAGCACGCCGGCCCCGAAGGCCCGGGAGGGCTTCGGGCACGGGAGACGAAGTTCCTGTACCTCGACATGGAAGAGTATCGCGACCTCGCGCTCACGGCCGAGGCCTTCATGCGGACGCTCGACCGGCCCGGCCTCGCGCGGGTCCGCGCCGGGATCGCGCTGCAGGCCTACGTGCCCGACTCGTTCCGCTGGCAGCGGCGGATCACGGAATGGGCGCAGCGCCGCGTGGCGGCCGGCGGCGAGCCGGTCACGATCCGGATCGTGAAGGGGGCCAACATGGAGATGGAGCGGGTGGACGCCGCGCTCCACGGCTGGCCGCAGGCGCCCTTCCGGACGAAGGTCGAGACCGACGCCAACTACAAGCGGATGCTCGGCTACGCCCTCGAGCCCGACAACCTCGCCGCCGCTCGCGTGGGCATCGCCTCCCACAACCTCTTCGACGTGGCGTGGGGGCTCGTGCTCGCCGAGCGGGCCGGCGCCGGCGACCGCGTGCAGTTCGAGATGCTCGAGGGCATGGCGAACCACCAGCGGCGGGCGCTCCTCGAGCGGACGAAGCGGCTCTTGCTCTACGCGCCGGCCTGCCGCAAGGAAGAGTTTCTGAACGCGATCGGCTACCTCATCCGCCGGCTCGACGAGAACACGGGCCCGGAGAACTTCCTCGGCCACGCCTTCCGGCTCGCGGTGGGCGGCCCCGACTGGCAGCTCCTCGAACGGGGGTTTCGTGAGGCCTTCACGGCGCCCGTCTCCGACGCGCCCCGCCGCACGCAGGACCGCCGCACCGAGACGTTTCCCGAGCCCGTGCCCGAGCGGCCCTGGCAGGACCTCGACAACGAGCCCGACACCGACTGGGCGCTCGAGGCCAACTCCGCGTGGGCCGCGGAGATCGTCGGCCGCGACACCGACGCGCAGGCTGGGGAGATCGGGCCGGTCGTCGTCGAGGGGCGCGAGGCGGCGGTTCGCGAGACCCGCCCCGGGCGCGCCCCGTCGCGGCCCGGCGCCGTGATCCGCCGCCATGCCGTCGCCACCGACCGCGAGGTGGACGAGGCCGTGGCCTGCGCCGCGGCCGACCCCGACGGCTGGCGCACCGCGTCCTGCGACGAGCGGAGCGCGGTGCTGGGGCGCGTGGCGCAGGAACTCCGCCGGGCGCGGGCCACGCTC
>JBJTHX010000327.1:0-8851 GCA_046094745.1 Planctomycetia bacterium | reverse complement strand
CCCTCTTTCGCCGGTCCGTCGGGTCGCCGGCCGCTTGGGGCACGCGCGGCTGCCACCATGGTGCGCTACGCCCGCGAGCCGGACAGCGCGGCCAAGAGCGCCAAGGTGAGCGCCGCGGGCCGCGGCCGGGGGCCGCCGCGGGCCGCCGCCGCCGCCCCGCGGCACGCGCAGTCGGGCACGCCCCATCCCGTGATCACCGACCCGCTCACGCTGCCGGTGAGCCGGCAGTCGAACGACGCGGCCCGCCGCTGGCTCGAGCCCGCGATCGACGGCGACCGCGTCACGCTCCACTACACGCTGCCCATCGAGCTGGCCGGCTTCCATTCCTGGACGAACGTGGAGGTCTGGGAGACCTGGTGGCCGATCGCCCGCGACCGCCGCGGCTGCGCGTACCGCGGGCTCGCGCGGCTCGTCGAGGTGTCGGTGCCCGACATGCTCGACTCGGGCTACCAGGTGATGCTCAACAACGGCTTCGGTCCCGACGGCACCCGCCGCGGCGTCGTCAGCTACGGCACGGGCTTCCGCGAGCCGGCCCACGAGATCGTCGACTTCTCGGCCGACACCGACCGCCGCGTCTTCTTCCAGGGGCGGCGGCCGATCCGCCAGGGCTACGGCTACCATCCCGACGGCAACTGCCTGCAGTCGAGCCCGCTCATCTTCTACGACTGGGGCACGGGCAGCCTGACGATCACCGCCCGCAGCCTCTACTACCACGCCGGCCATGCCTCGTCGAGCTACGTCGAGGAGGGCGCCGACGGCGTCTGGCCCAACCTCGCCTGGGACCTCGCCACGGCCGGCCGGCGGACGGCCGTGGACACGGTCGAATACCTGCACGCGGCCGACCTCGCGCAGCCGCTGCCGCAGCGGTTCGTGAACGCCCGCTTCGAGGCCTACGGCGACGTTTCGCGGCGGATGGGCGTGCAGCGGGAGCTCGGCGCCGTGGCGATCGACACGCCCCACAGCCAGATCCGCCCCACCGGGGGTCCGGAGAAGTTCGCGGCCGTGTGGATCGCGAAACTCGCGAACACCGGCGTGGACACGCTCGGCATGTACCACGACCTCTGGCACGCCAACCCGCACATCTGCGCCCCCGCCTGGCGGCTCGACGAAGGCTTCGCCGCCAATCCCGAGATCAAGCGGATGAACGCCGCCTTCCGCGCCGCCGGCATCCACCCGGGCTTCTGGTTCCGCCCCGAGTTCGCCAAGACGAGCCTGCCCACGGCCTTTGCCTCGAACGTGCTGCCGCTCGAGCAGTACTACCACGGTTGCGAGTGGATGCACTATCCGACCGGCGCCGAGGCGCTCGCCGGCGGCTCGATCCCCACGCTCCGCGACCATCCCGAGTGGATCCGCCGCACCCGCTCGGGCGGCTGGCCCGCGCACACGCCCTACCAGTGGATCCCGATGAGCCTGGCCATGCCCTGGTGGGACGAGGTGATGTGGCCCACGCTCCGCACGAGCGCGGCGCTCGGCTTCGAGCGGCTGCTCATCGACGGTGGCTTCGGTGGCCTCCAGGGGGTGGACCACGCGCCGCGGCTCGCCGGCCGGACCCGGGGGGCCGTGCCCTGCCAGCCCTACTGGTGGCGCATGTTCCGCACCATGGAGCACCTCGGCCTGCGGATGTTCGGCGAGTGCACCGCGGGCTGGAAGGGTTGCAACACCGCGGCCGGCGGCGCCGGGGACGAGCACTGCCTGTGGATGTTCCAGATGGGCTGGATCGTGGATGGCCCTCTGATGAGCGACCCGCGAAACGTGCACCGCGCCCTCCAGCTCTACAACACCGTCCGCGGCGAGCCCCGGCCGGAACTCGACGCCGTCCGCCGCTACGGCCTCGAGTTCCACCGTCGCCATCCCGCGCCCGACTGGATCGAGCTCGTCAACCTGCGGCAGCAGGAACCGGTGACGGTGTCGCTCACCCGCGGGTCGAGCGTGGGGGGCGTGGCGCTCGAGCCCACGCCGGAGCGACCCCACGCCTACGCGATCCGCCCCTGGACGTGGGACGACTGCATCTGGCACTACGACGACGGCCGCCGGGTGGTCTATCCTGCCTTCGACGCCATCGACTGGAAGCGGCCCGAGCCCGGCCGCTGACCGCGGGGCGTCCGGGATCATGCCTCCGCAGCCACGGCCCATGAAGCCACGACCCACGCAGAAAGGATTCCCTCGCATGTCACGCGCCGCTCGCGGATTCGTCCGCGCGTCGTCCTTCGTCGCCCTGCTCGCGGTCGCCGCCGCGGCCCGGGCCGCCGAGCCCGCGGCCGACGCCGCCCCGGCCCTCGAGGTCAAGGTCGTGGCCACCGAGGCCGACCTCATCGGGCCCTTGGACGCGGGGCCCGACGGCCAGCCCGACGTCTGCCTGCAGGTGCCGATCGCACGGGACCGCATCAAGACCGCGCAGGTGGACGGCGAGGGGGGCGACGCCTGGCAGACCCCCTTCAACGGCCGCAACTGGAACGTGAAGCTCGTGCCCGCCGCCGGCGACGCGGCCACGCGGCTGCACTTCGCGCCGTCGCAGACCCGGCGGAACTACCGCGTGACGCTCCTGCTCGACTCGGGCGCGAGCGTGTCCGGGGTCGCGATCCTGGCGCCGGGCCAGACGGAGCCGGTGGGCCTGCCGCCACCGGCGACGCTCGACCTGCCCGCCGACGTCGAGGCCGCGTGGAACGCGCTGCCCCGCGACGGCAACGGCCAGGTGATGGGCGTGCGGGTGGGGAAGTTCTGGCTGCACGGCTCGAAGCACGTGCAGGTGGCCCGGGGCCTCGTGTTCCACCGGGAGGGCACCGGGGAGCCGATCGTCGCCGAGCGGGCGGCCGACTTCGGCGACTACACGATCCGCGAGTATCCGCACCCGATCGGCATCGACGACGTCGTGACCTCGCTGCCGCCGGTCGGCACGGCGGTCTGGCAGGTGGTGCGGCCGGGCCTCTACCGCACGAGCCGCATCGCCCGCTACTCCGGCGCAGTGGCGCCGGAAGGCCGCGTGGTGTCGACGCTCGCGATGCTCGAGCCGGCCGGCCCGCATCCCGGCGTGCCGATCGGCGGCGACTCGGGCTCGGTGGGCTTCGTGCGGATCGGCGGGAAGGTCCGCGTGCTCGGGGTGGTCGGCCTGGCCCGGTCGGTGTTCATCGCGGTGCCGGCCCGCTGGCCGGCGGAGTTCGACCGGGCCGCCGCCGAGCGGCCCGTGCTCGGCTTCCCGGCGGGGGGCACGCCGGAAAACCCGTATCCGCAGGACAGCCGGTCGGCCGTGGACGCCGCGACGGCTTGGGACCCGCCGACACGGCCCTGACCGGCACTGCCCTCAGTAATCCTGGTTCACCGCCTTGCCATCCCGGCGATTGGCGAGCCCGGCATGCACGGCCGGGTCGATATCGTATCCCATCCCGCGCACGCTGCCATCGCAGAACACGAATTGGCAACTCGCGGCATGCGGGCCGCCGAAGTAGTCCGTCAGGCTGACTCCCCGCTGATCCTGGCGGGGCGTGCGGCCCACCTTTGTCGTGGGGTTGAAGTAGTCGCTCCACCGGTACGTGTCGTGGGCACAACCCTCGTACATGCCGGCATCGTCGGCAGCTCCCCATTCGGAGGCGTATTCGTCGGGATTGAGGTACTTCTCGCCCAGCATGTACGTGTTGCTCGCACCGTCGCGGACATGGGCCATCGCGATTTGGCTGCGGGCGTAGCTGATGCCCGTGTTGGCCAGGGCATTGTTCGTATTCCAGTTGAACCAGCCGCCGGTCGCCTCGGGAATGGTGCCCGGCCCGGCGTACCACGCCGGGGTCGTATCGCCGGCACTGGCGGCATAGTCGACCGCGCCGGCCTGCGTGATCCCGTTGACGTCGCCATTCGCATACACGCACTGTGGCCCGGTCCTGGGATACAGCGTCGCACCGCGCCGGCTCGGACAGACGAACGTCGCCTGCGGGATCCGGTCGCGCTCCCGGGCACCGTCGCGCTGCACCTGCGTGATTCTGCGGGCGTCACTGTCGGCCCCCATTTGATGCACCGACACCTGCTCCATGAACGGGAGGATGCAGTACGTCCATCCGCCCGGTTGGTCCGGACCGGTGCCGCGGTCTGGGTCACCGGTCCACTGGTGCCCCCAGCCGCCGCCGGGCAGGAAGCCCTGCAATTCATGATGCGCGAGCATGGCCACGGCCAATTGTTTGAGGTTGTTGCCACACTGGGCCCGACGGGCCGCTTCGCGGGCCGCCTGCACAGCCGGCAGCAGCAGGGCCAGGAGCAGCGCCAGGATGGCAACCACCACCAGCAGTTCCACGAGGGTAAAGCCGCGAGACTCGGAGGAAATACCGGCTTGCCGCCAGGGGCGTCCACGTCGGGCCGTCTCGCGATCCCTGCGACTGGACATGGATCGCTCGGCCCCTGGGTTCTTGTCCTGATCCTGACGGTCTGCATCGACACCCCGAGGATACAAAAACCCCGTATTTACGGAGTTTACGAGAATGCTTACGTTCTTTTGCAGACCTCTTCCCAGATCAAGACGCATTGGGTTCAATACTACCGAGTTGAGAGACTCTCGTCTTGGGACCGGAGGGATATCGATGAGGGCATTATTTCTGGTCGTCGCGGCCATTGCCCTCTGCATTGGTGCGCCTGCATTCGCCCAGTTGACCCAGGTGGACACCGGCGGATTCAACAACGTGGGCTTTGGTGGCACGGATCCTGGGTTCGTGTACTCAAATACCGGGACGACTTCGATCCTGCAGAATAATTTTGGCGGCGTCTTCGATGGCCCCGCCACCCTAACCTCTTTTTTTATCGAGCAATACCCCCAGGTCACCCGTGTCCGGCCCAAGACGCTCGAGTTTTACAATGGTACGAGCACGGTGCAGAAGGTTCTTGCGGATGACCAGAATTTGCAGGAGGTCACGTTCGACTCACCGTTCTCCGCCCCGCTCGGATGGGTTGGTGTCCGGGTCGTCGATCGATATACGGCCGGTTCTTCGGACACAAACTTTGGCCTCATGTCGTACGGTTTCAACGGTTCCGTGGCGAGTACCGGCACGAATCTGAACTTCGGCCTGTCGCCGTCCATCACCGGCGGCTTGGGTGGCGGCTACACGCGTCCCACTGAGTTGACGAACAACGTGCTGTACAGCAATTCCATGACCGACACCGTGGGCAGTTATTTCGCCAAGGATGCCGGTGTCGACGCGATCCTGGTGACGTACAGTGAACCGAAGAGCGTGGGATCGATCGGACTCGGATTCGAGACGGGTGGTTCCGGCAGCGAACGGGTGACACCGAAGTTCGTCACACTCGTCGGCCTCGACAACGCGGACCAACAGATCGTCTCACAACAGATCAGCCTGTTTGAAAATCTGCAGTTCGCCCGCTACAGCGTGTCCGGCTTCAACGGTGTGCGCAAGTTGCGACTCGACTTTCCAAACGGTTCGAACAACAGCGATTGGTATCTGCGGTCGGACAACGGTGCCTACGGCGTGTCCGAGTTCCAGGCGATCGCCGTGCCCGAACCGACCACGTTGACTATGGTCGCCGTCGCTGGTGGCTGCGCCTTCATGGGGTTCAGTCGGCGGCGGCGGCGGTAGACCGTGGCCGACTCGAAGGTCGCGTTTGATTCTGGTTGGCTTGTCACGACTGCCGTGGCGGCGTTGACCGTATGTTCCGTCGGGTGTGGCTCCGGGCAGGCCAGTCGTGTCGTTGCGCCCGCCTTGGATTCCGCTGCCGTGGCGGCAGCCGCGGGCGATCCAGAGTCGCTGCCCGCCGTGAGTGCCGGCCGGGCGGTGCTCGACGCCAACCGGAATGGCACGGTTTCCACGGCGGAACTCGAGGGGTGGCTCCGGCAGGTGCGGGATTCACGGGTCGCAATCACGGGATTGACCGTGCGCGTGACGCACGGGGGCAAGCCGCTCGCGGATGCCGATGTCAGGCTCGTTCCCGAGGCCTGCATGGGCCCCGGCATCAAGGAGGCGGCCGGCCGCACCGATGCGTCGGGAGGCTGTGCGCTCACGATTCCCGGTGGCTCGCCTCCGGGAGTGAACTGCGGCCTGTATCGTGTCTCGATCAGCGGCCGGGGCAATGACGGCCGGGAACTAGCCTCGAAGTACAACTCCGCCACCACGCTCGGCGTGGCCGTCGGCGCGCGGCTGCCCGAGAACGGCACGGCGTCGTTTACGCTCGACTGAGGCACTCACCATGACGACCGGCAACGTTCCCCCGCCGGCCGTGCCCGGCCAACGGAGGTGGAGCGTGCGGGCCAAGGGTGTCGCCCTCTTCGGCTGGATGGCCTGGGCCGCAGTCGCGGGGGTCGGCCGGGGTCCGACGGTGCTGGCAGCCGACCTCGCCACGATCGAGCGGCGGATCGCTGCCGAGCCGGCCTACACGGAACCGGAGCGGGGTTACTGCCTGCTTGTCTTCGGGCCGCGGGCGGACCTCCGCTGCTGGCTGGTCCTCGACGGCGACGTGCTGCACGCCGACCGTGACTGCGACGGCACGCTCGGCGAGGAGGGGGAGCGGTTCGAGCGGGTGCGGCTGCCCAACGGGTTTCAGGTGTTCAAGGTCGACGGCATCCGCGGCCCCGGCGCCGGGCCGGCGGTGGCCGACGAGCTAACCGTGCTCGCGGGGGGCGAGACGACCTATCTCTCGCTCTTCCGGGACGGCAAGAAGCGGCAGACCGTTTCCGAGGACGACGATGGCCGCCTGCGGTTCGCCACCACGGCGGCCGCGGCGCCGGTGATCCACTTCGACGGTCCGCTCGAGCTGCGGCTCTGGCACGGTTCCGACCGCGTGCTGCGGCGCGAAGCGGCGGGGACCGTGCTCAAGGTCGCCGCGGGCACGCCCGGCATCGGCCCCGGCACGACCGCGTATCTCGTCCACGACGCCGGCAACGTGCCCCTCGGCGTCCAGCCCGTGCTGGAACTCGAGTTTCCACGACGCGACCGGGCCGCAGAGCCGATCCGGGAGCGGCTGTCGCTGCCCGACCGCTGCTGCCACATCCTGTTTCTCGGGCGCCTGCAGGCGCCCGACGGCGCCGCAGCGGGGAAGGCCCGCGGGCGGATCTCCATGGTCGATCACGCCGTGGCGCCGATCCCGGCGGCCGATTTCGAGATCGAGGTCGAAGCCGCCGAACGGTGATTCGATCCTCAGGCGTCCGCCCGGCCACTCCCCTCCAGCGAACGCATCCGCGCCGGCGTGAGACCGGTATGCCGGTGCAGGAACGTCGTCATGTATTGCACGGATGGAAAGCCTGCACGGGCGGCGACGGTCTTCAGCGGAAGATCCGAAGCGGTGATCAGGCGGCGCAGGCCGGCGATCCGCATTCTGACGAACTCCTCGTGGATCGAGCGGCCGATCACCGCCCGGAAGCGGTTCTCGAGCGTGGACCGCGAAACGCACGCCTCGGCGGCGATGGCGCTGATGTCGGGCCGGCGTGCCGGATGCTCCCGCAGCCGCCGCAGCGTGAGGAGCACCAGTTCGTCGTGCGTCGCGGTGACGTCGGTGGAGGCCCGCGCGACGACGCCGATCGGTGGCACGACGACCGAACCCTGTCGCGCCGCCCCCGTCCGCCGTCGTGGTCGCCCGGCCTGCTGCAACAGCCGATCGAGCACGGCGGCGGCCTCGTACCCGATGCGTCGCGTTGAATGATCGATGCTCGACAGCGGTGGCGCGGTGAGGCTGCAGATCATCTCGTCGTTGTCCACTCCGAGCACGGACACGGCGTGCGGCACCCGCAGGCCGAGGGCACGGCAGGCTTCGAGCACATGCCGGGCGCGGAGATCGTTGCAGGCCATCAGCCCGACGGGACGCGGGAGACCCGCGATCCAGGCCTGCAACTCCTGCTGCAGTTCCTCCCAGCGTCGTGCCGTGACGTGGCGACCGCTGAACACCCGGCAGGGTCGTCCGGCGGCCCGGACGGCGGCGGTGAAGGCCGCCTCACGTTCGTCCGACCAGCCGCTGGTCACCGTCCGGGGATGGCCGTAGAAGGCCAGTGTTTCGAACCCGCAGGCGAGCAGATGTTCGGCGCCGATCCGGCCGATCTTCGCATTGTCGGTGTAGATGTAGGGCACGCCCGTGGAACGGTCGTGCCAGCCGTACCCGCCACCCACGCCGACGACGGGGATGGCGAGGCCGCGCATGGCAGCGGCGACCTTCCGGTCGTCGAAATTGGCGATGATCCCCTGCCCGTGCCAGCGGTGCAGGTCGGGAAGTTTCTGCAGCGGGTCTTCCTCGACGTACAGGCTCCACCCTCCGTGCTCCCTGGCATACTGGGCGACGCCGCCGATGATGCGGCGATCGTAATGCCTGGACGAGTCGAGGATCACCGCGACGAGGCACCGGGGCGGACAGGTGGCAGTCAAGGCAGCCGTCATGCTCGACCTTTCGCGCGTCCGTCGGCAGCGATCCTGCCGGGAGAACTGCCGTGTCGGTAGGTCAGTATAAGTTCGGAATCGGAGGCGTTGAAGCGCGGTATGCTGAAGCCTTCGTTACCAGCGGGCCGGATTCCCAGTTCGTCATGCACGACGCGTCGAGAGCAGGGTGTACACGCACGACGCCGTGCGGCCGCGTCGCGTGCATCGCTCTGGCCTGGGCGTCTCTGCTCGCCGCCGCCCACGGCCAGGAAAAGCCCGTGGCCTTCGTGGGGGCTGAGATCCTGCCGATCGCCGGGCCGCCGATCCCCGCGGGCACGGTGGTCGTCGCCGGCGGGAAGATCGTGGCCGTCGGACCGTGCGTGTCGACGCCCGTGCCGGCCGACGCCGAGCGGATCGAGTGCGACGGCAAGGTGATCATGCCCGGCCTCGTCGACACCCACAGCCACATAGGCGGCGGCTGGGGCGGCGACGCCAGCGGCCCGATCCAGCCCGACGTGCGGATC
>JBJTHX010000326.1:0-2647 GCA_046094745.1 Planctomycetia bacterium | reverse complement strand
CCTTCCCGCTGCAGGACCTGCTCGCCCGCCTGTTGGCCCGCAGCGGCAAGTTCGCCGATGCCGCCGCGGCGCTCGCCCCCCTGGATCGCGGCCCTCCCTCCTACCGGGTGCGGGCCGCCGCCGCGCGGGCGGGCCTGTTCTACGAGCAGAAGCAATACGACGAGGCGGCCCGGGAGTTCGCCGCCGCCGCGGAGATCCCGACCGACCAGAAGGACTCGGCCAGCGCCCTGCAAAAGCGGCTCGCGGAACTGGGCGTGGCCCGCTGCCGCTCGCGGCAGGGCAAGCCCGACGAGGCGGTCGAGATCATCGAGCGGGTGGTGGGCGAATCCGACGCCGACGATTCCGACGTGCTCGGGGCAGCCTACAACGCCCTCGGCGACGCCCTGCGGACCGCCGGCAAGGACCAGGACGCGATCATCGCCTACCTGACGGTCGACCTCGTGCACAACGCCGTCGCCGACAACCGTGCCGAGGCCCTGTTCAAGCTGGCCGAACTCTGGGACAAGGGCAAGTATCCGCAGCGGGCGGAGGAGGCCCGTCAGTCCCTGACGCAGTCCTATCCGGACAGCAGCTGGGCGCGAAAGCTCGCGGGCAGCTCGGGATCCTGACGGCCCGCTGGCGAACCAGACCGATCACGTACGACACCGAACGAGACCTTTTTTTCTTCGAGGAGACGATCATGGACGTGGCAGTGCAGGCAGGCAGCGGCATGGCGGTGCGACCCTGGACGACGGGCATGCTGCGGGCCTGGCTCGGCCGACTCCTCCTCGTGCTCGCCGCCGCCGCGCCCTGGGTCGCGGCCACCGTAGCCCCGACCGTCCTCGCCCCGGCGGCCGTGCTCGCCCAGGACGAGGCCGTCGAGGAGGTGGAAGAGCCCGAGGGCAAGAGCAACCTCACCATCCTCGCCGAGGCCCTCGGCATCAAGTACATCATCATCTTCCTGGTGCTCTCGTTCGGCCTGGTGGCCCTGCTTGTGATGTGCTTCCTGCAGTTCCGCAAGACGGTGCTCCTGCCGCCCGACCTCTCGCAGCAGTTCGAGCAGCACCTCGAGAACAAGGAATACCAGCAGGCCTTCGAGTTGGCGAAGGCGAGCGATTCCTACCTCGGCCGCGTGCTCGCCGCGGGCATGGGCAAGCTCCAGTCGGGCTATCCGGCCGCCGTCGAGGCGATGCAGGGCGCCCAGGGCGAGGAGGCGATGAAGCTCGAGCACAAGATCAGCTACGTGTCGCTCGTCGGCGCCCTGGCCCCGATGTTCGGCCTCCTCGGCACGGTGGACGGGATGGTGGCGGCGTTCATGAAGATCGCCGGCTCCGAGACGGCGCCGAAGCCCTCGGAACTCGCCATCGGCATCTCGCAGGCCCTCGTCACGACGCTCATCGGCCTGTGGCTCGCGATCCCCGCCATCGCCTGCTACGGCATCCTGAAGAACTGGCTGCAGAAGTTCAACATGGACGTCGAGGACGAGAGCGGCCGGCTGATGTCCCGCTTCCAGGGCATGGGCAAGAAATAACCCCCCGCGACCTCGACCGGCGATGCCGGACGGTCATCCACCATGGCAAAACGACAGAGCGACGGGCCGGCCAAGACCGACATCGACATGACGCCGATGATCGACGTCACGTTCCAGCTGATCACGTTCTTCATCTTCACGTTGAACTTCTCGAACGCCGTCCAGGACGACCGCGTGCAGCTGCCGCTGAGCCAGTTGGCAAAGCCGGCGGAGGGCCCGGCCGAGGACCCGATCACGCTGCAGTTGTGGCCCGACAAGGACGGCGTCACGAAGGTGATCTACAACGGCGAGGCCATCCGCGTGCCCGACATCGGCGGTTACCTGGAGCAGGAGAAGCGGGTGCTGGTGGACGCCGGCAAGGATCCGACCGTGGCCACGCTGATCGTCCGCGGCGACGCCCGCGTCAAGACCGGCGAGGTCCAGGAACTGATCAAGATCTGCCAGGAGAAGGGCTTCGAGAAGTTCGTGCTGCGGGCCCAGTACGACGAACGGAAGAGGTAGCCCCGGAGGGTTCGACACCATGTCAAAACGCGAGCCGCTTCCCGACAAGATCGCCATTGACATGACGCCGATGATCGATTGCGTCTTCCAGTTGATCACCTTCTTCATGCTCACGATCAAGACGGTGATCCCGGAAGGCGACTTCGACATCCGCATGCCGCTCGGCGCCAGCGCCGGCGCCGCCCCCGAGGACCCGCCGGTGATCGTGCGGGTGAAGATGACGGCCGGGCCGACCGGGGAACTCGCCAACATCACGATGAACGGCAGCGGCGTGGGCGACTTCGAGGCCCTCCGCCAGAAGATCGTCGGCCTGGTGGGCGTGAACACCGGCCCGGGCGGCGCCGAGAACACCGAGGTGGAGCTCGATTGCGACTACGGGCTCAAGTACATCAACGTGGTGAGGGCGATCACGGCCGTCTCCGGCATGCCGCAGCCGGACGGGACGACCGTCGAACTCGTGAAGAAGATCAAGTTCACGCCACCGAAGAAGCCGGGCTAGGCCGGGTCACCCGCGGGGGTGGAACTTCGTGTGGATCGTCTTGAGGCGGCCCGCGTCCACGTGCGTGTAGCGCTGGGTCGTGGCGATGCTGGCGTGGCCGAGCATTTCCTGCACGTGCCGCGGCAAGGGCGACAAGG
>JBJTHX010000325.1:0-5032 GCA_046094745.1 Planctomycetia bacterium | reverse complement strand
GTGCATCTGCGCGGCCGTCTACTTCGTGTTTCGGGAGTCGTGAGGGGCCGCTCGCCCGACGCCCCTCACCGCCGCATCGCCCGGCACGCGTCGTGGCATTTCTTGCAGGCCGCCGCGCATGCCTTGCAGCATGGCTCGTCGCCGCACTTCGTGCATTCGGCGGCACACTGCTCGCACGCCTCCTCGCAGACCTCGCACATCTCCTCGGCCATCGCGGAGTCGTATTCCAGGAGAGCGACGCATGTCCGGCACGTCTCGATGCAGGTCAGGCAGGTTTTCTCGCAGCCCGGGCAGTCGCAGCCCAGGATGCATTCGCGGCACGCCCGCAGGCACTCGTTGCAGGCCTTGATGCATGCCTCCTTGGCAGCGGCGTCGGCATGCGGGGCATCCGCAGCGTAGGCGGCGGCCGGCAGTGTCACGGCGGCGGCAAGAACGATACGCATCACGAGCGGGGTGGTCGGCGACAGCATGGGTCGGCGCTTTTCAGTTGGGGGAGGTGCGGCGGAACCAGTCGCCCGAACTCTACGCAGCCCCTGGGCGGGCCGGCCAACGGCTCTGGCCATCGCGCAGCCATAAGCGTTGAGAGATGTTCGGCCTGGAAAACCGTAACCGCAGGATTGAGGGAGTGTTTGTGGGCTCGTCGGGTCCGGCGGTGGTTTCGCCGGAAGCGAGGGCCCGGGCAAGTGGACACGCGATGCGGATGGGCTCGCCCCGCCTGTACGTCCCCAGAAGTTCTTTCGATCACTGGGCGAGCATGGTGGCTGCGTCGAAGCGGCTCACGCGAAGCGGTCCTGCACCACCACCTCCGACAGGGCCAGTTGGCCGCCCTTCGGCAGGGCCGGTTTCACTGCCTTGCCGACGGCGACCATGAAGCCGATCACATGGACGCTCGGCAAGTTGATAATCTCGGCCACCTTGACCGGGTCGAAGCCGATCATCGGGCAAGAGTCGTAGCCCATGGCCTTGGCCGCGAGCATGATCGTCTGGCCAGCGATCCCGCACGACCGCATCGCCTCGTCCCGCTGCAGCTGCTCCTTCCCTTCGTAGAACGGCCCCATCCAGCCCGTGACCAGTTTCTGGATCTCGGGCGCGGCGTTCCGCCAGTACCGCTCGGGTGACTTTTTCCAGGCCTTGAGGTCGGCGGTGAGCACGATCAAGAGCGAGGCGTCGGTGACCTGTGCCTGATCGACCGCGGCGGCCCGGATCTGCTTCCGCAGGGCGGGATCGCGGATGACCACGAATCGCCAGTTCTGCATGTTGAACGAAGTGGGCGACTGGATCGCAGCCTCGAGGAGTTTGGTTTCCTCGGCGGCGGTGAGGCGGTGACTCGGGTCGTAGGCTTTCACCGACCGCCGTTGATTGATCGCGTCGAACGTGTCCATGTAAAATGCATTCCTCGCGTCAGGGAGCTTTCGCCGATGCCGTTGTACGAATATTCCTGTGAGAAGTGCAGCCGGAAAGTCGAACTGCTCATTCGCGGGGACGAGAAGCCTGCGTGCCCGCACTGCCAGAGCACCAAGCTCACCAAGCTCTTGAGCGTCGTCAGCGGCCATGTGGCGGGTGGCGGCGGAAACGCCGCTCCGGCCGAAGGCTGTGGTCGCCCGCAGTGCGGCATGGGCGGGTGTGCGGGTCTCGGATGACCGACGTTCCCTGGATGGACTGGTACCAGAGCCTGGCCAAGCCGTCGTGGACGCCGGCGCCGCGGACAATCGGCCTCATCTGGCAGATCCTCTATCCCGTCATCATCGCGACGTTTGGCTTCGTGTTCGTGCAGGCCGGGCGGGGCCGGCTGCCGTTCCTCGTCGCCCTGCCCTTCGCCATCAACCTCGTGGCAAACCTGATGTTCACGCCGATCCAGTTCGGCATGCGGAATCTTCCGCTGGCGGCCATAGACATCCTCGTCGTCTGGGTCACGATCGTCTGGATGATGCTGGCCGTCTGGCCGCACGAGCGCTGGGTGGCCGCGGCCCAGGTGCCCTACTTCGTCTGGGTCTCGATCGCCACGGTGCTGCAACTCTCGATCACGTGGATGAATCGGGGCTGAACGGCAACAGGAGCAACGCATGGCCAAGATCACGCCGGGACGCTACCGGCACTACAAGGGCGACGAATACACGGTCCTCGGCGTCGCTCGGCACAGCGAGACACTCGAGGAACTCGTCGTCTACCGCCAGGAATACGGCGACCGCGGCCTCTGGGTCCGGCCGGCGGCGATGTTCGCCGAGACGGTCGTGGTAGACGGCCAGACCGTGCCACGGTTTCGGTTCGTGTGGGCAGATCCGACGGCGTGAAGTCTGCAGGCCTTTCACGAACCCGGCATGCCGGCTGCGATCAGCCCTCGTGCGTACGCGGGCGCGCTATACAGTCCGAAGGACTGTGTTGAGGGGGTGCGTGCCGGCACTTTCGTCGGCCGTCGGGCTCCGACACGGACCCGCCTGCCATCCGACGAGAGGCTTCCCATGGCGTTCTATCCGAATCCCGAACCGCTTTCCGAAGTGCCCGATCCTGCTCGCTACGAACGGATACTGCTCCTGGCCGGTGGCATGGGGGCCGGATCCGACACCCCACAGGCCTGGTCGATCGAAGACGCAGCCGCGTTCTGGCTGCCCGGCTGGGGGGCGCCTTCCGCAGACAACGACACCTTGCCGGCCGAAGGAATCATGGGCCTGGCCACACGCGCTTTGTTGTCGCTGTGCGCCGATCTGCCACCGATCAAGTTGCTTTGCACGGCGCTTGGTGCGTTGCCACGTTTTGTTCACACCACCGAGGCGCCCTACCGTGGCGTCTCGCCTCATGGCTTCTGCTATGCGGCCCATGTAGCGTTCGCGCCGAACGGCCAGGCCATTCGGGAGCAGCTTCAGGACACCGGGTATCGGGCCCTCGCCGAGACACACGGGCTGCGTTGTGACGAGCCGTCGTGTCGCGTATCGGAGTCGATGCTCGGCCGCTGTCTGCCAGGAACCATATTCGACAACGCCCGACGCGCCGGCCTGTTGCTTCCGACTCGTCAGATCGACGCCAGCCCACTGACGCTCTTGATTACCAGGCTGAGCAGTTGGCGCACGCAGCAGCCGTACATCGCGGTCCGCCATGGTGCCGATCACATGAAACGCCTGTACTGCCCCTACTGGGTGCATGATGCGATCGTGAATCTTGCTCGCATCATCCCGGCGTTGCTGACGGACCACGATCGGCAAGCACTGATCCGCTTCACCGTCGCAAAACACCACGCGGACTGCATCGCCGATCTGCACATGCCGCTGCGGGGCGTCATCGTATGTCGCGATGTGAGGACTGGAAACTATGGCCACCCTCACATCGACCGCCGCGCCGCCGCTGTCGAACACATCTGGCGATTCAGTGGGGCGGCATCCGGGGTGACAGCCATGCTGTCGGAGCCGAGCGAAATGTGGTTCGGCAAGGAACGCCTGTTTTGAGACTCGCACGGCTTAGCCACTGCGTGGCTCTGCCGTTGGGGACGGCGGTGCCTCCACGAACCGCCGCGCCGTCTCGCCCGGCTGGGGATTCCAGATTGGGTCGACGTCCGCCGGCAGCGGATCGCAGCGCACGAAGATTCGCCGTGGAGCCTGCTCGAAGTAGAGGAGCAGCGCCGGACAGAGCCAGCCTCCATGTGTCTCCCGGCCACCGTGCCGGCGTACCAGTTCCCCGAGCAGTCATCCGCCCGCAGCCACTGGAGCTCGACGTCATGGCCACCGAACGGCTCGTCCGCGAAGGTCATCGTAAAGCCCTTCGTGGCGTCGGGAATGCGTTTGGCGTCCACCACCCGGGAGATCATCTCGGTCATCCCCAGCACGAAGGCCTCCTCCTTGAGCCCCGTGCGGGCGTCGTCGAACACCCAGCACGAGTCGTTGAGCAGGTAGGGATACAGCGTCAGCACACGTCGTTCGCTCATGCCTGGGCTCCTTCGGGTTGATCGTAGGGGACGTCGAAGTACTGCTGGCAGGTGTTACAGAACCATTTTCCGGGCTTGGGCCCGTTGGGAATCAGTTTGAACTTGGAGCACGTGGTCGCCATCCGGATCGTGATCCAGACGATGCCCACCTGCACCGATGCCGTGTTGGACGTGCCGCACTGCGGGCAGGGCGGCACCTCCATGCGGGTGAACCGGGCGTAGATCTCCTGGTAGATCTGTTCGCGGGTGCGGGTTTCCGGGGCGGCCATGGCGATCCTCCTTGTGGGTATGGGGTTGCGGTGGGGCTACTTGCTCTCGGGCTCCTCCCAGTACGTGGACACGGCCGACCACCGCTCCTGGTTGAGCTTCGCCCGCTCGGTGTCCTTGCAGAGCGAGTAGAACCGGGCCGCGGCCGCGAACTGCTGCTTGGCCATCAGTCCCAGCCCCGCCTCCTGGTAGAGCTTTGCAGCGCGTTCGCTCTTCCGTGCGGCACTCCTGATGTGCCGCTGCTGGTTGCCGGCCTTCGACTGCTCGACGGACTGCCGGGCCTCGGCCACGGCGGTGTCCGCCGCCTGAATCCGCCGCTGCCGATTGCGAAACAGGTCGGGAAAAAGGTTCTCAGCCATCGTGCGTACTCCAGCATGAGCTACGCACCAAGAACCAGGCCGACAGGCGTCGTCGCCCGTCGGTCTGCTGCAACATTGTTTCGTGAGGGGTGAATCCTCACGCACATCCCGCCGGCATTCTCATGCTGGCGGAAGCACCGTGTGCCTTGCAGTGGCTCGGTTGCGGAGACGCCGCCGAGGCGTCTCCAAACACGCCTTGGGGGCGGTTCGTTCCTGATGCTGAGAGTAGTCTACCCGCCGCGTCAACCGCGGGCCAGCGTTCGGTGCCCGCCACCCGTGTCATAGACAGGCACTCCTGCAGTGCAGGGGAACGCGGCCTCGCGGACCAAGCGGCTGTGTTGGTTTTCAAGGGGGGCATGGTGCAGGTCATGCTTCCGAAGAAGGCAGTTCCAGGAGAGAGGGACGTCACGGAGCCAGGGTCGCCCGCCTCGTGACCGGCTCCGCCTCGCCGACCGCCCAGGGCCGCACCACGCCGCCGACGAAGGGCCCGCTC
>JBJTHX010000324.1:0-5214 GCA_046094745.1 Planctomycetia bacterium | reverse complement strand
TGGTACGGTTCCCGGCCCGTGGGCGGACGGCCCCGGTGGCAGGAGAGCGCGACGTGCAGAAGCGACGGGCCATCCGTGAGAAGCTCCTCTTGGGCGCGCTGCTCGTCGGCGTGATGGTGGCCGTGCTCTCGGCGTCGAGCTTCCTCGGCGTCTACTCCTACCGGCGGCTGGTGCGGGCGCTCTCCAGCCGTGCCGCCGAGCTGCCCCGGGCCAGTGAGCTCGGTGAATGCGTTGGGCTCCTCCGGCTCTCGCATGCCCGGGCGCTGGCGGACGACGATCGGGCCGACGACTTCGTGGCCCGGCTGGCCACGGTGGGCGAGGCGCTCGCCGGGTACTGCGTCGAACTGTCCGAGGGCGAGGTCGAGAACACGCCCTTCGGCGACCGCAGCCGCGAGTTGGAGACGACCCACAGAATCGCCGACTGCCTGACGACGATCGACGGCCTGGCGCAGCTCCCCGTCGCCGCGGAAGGTGCGGCAGGCGAGTCGGCCGCCGACCGCCGCCGGATGCTGCTCGACGTCAAACCCCATCTCGATCGCCTGGCGGCCCTGACCGCCGCATTGCCCACCTATCTCCAGGAGGGGCTGCACGACCTGTCGCACGAGGTGCGCTCCGGCTACCGCACCCTGATCATCACCACCTGGACGGCTGCCCTGGCGGCTGCCGGGCTGCTGGCGGCCATCGCGGTGCTCACCTACCGCTGGGTGTTTCGACCGCTGCGGCTGCTTGGCCACGGATCGCGGCGGGTCGCGTCAGGCGACTTCGGCTACCGCATCCACCTCGACACGAACGACGAGATGGCCGAACTGGCCGAGGCCTTCAACGACATGACGGAGCGGTTCCAGGCGATTCGCGACGACCTCGACCGGCAGGTGCAGCTCCGCACCCGCGAGGTGATCCGCAGCGAGCAACTGGCGAGCGTCGGCTTCCTGGCCGCCGGGGTCGCCCACGAGATCAACAACCCGCTCGCCTCGATCGCGATGTGCGCCGAGTCGCTGGAGAGCCGGCTGGCCGACCTGTCGCCATCGGAGGCGGAAGCCAAGGTCGTCCATCGCTACGTCGAACTCATCCAGGCGGAGGCCTTCCGCTGCAAGGGGATCACCGAGAAGCTGCTCGACTTCTCCCGGCTGGGCGAGGTGCGGCGGCAGCCCACGGCGGTGATGGGCCTCGTCGCCGACGTCGCCGAGATGCTGCGGCACGTGGGCCGCTTCGCCGGCCGGACGATCGCCACGGAGGCGGGCCCGGACGTGCTCGTGATGGTCAATCCGCAGGAGATCAAGCAGGTGGTGCTCAACCTCCTGGTCAACGCGCTGGACTCGATCGAGGAGACGGGCAAGGTGACGGTGGCGGCCCGCCGCAGCGGTGGCGAGTGCCTGTTGACCTTCACCGACGACGGCTGCGGGATGACCGAAGAGGTGCTCGAACACCTGTTCGAGCCGTTCTTCACGCGGCGCAAGGCGGGCCAGGGCACGGGGCTCGGCCTGTCGATCGTGCACCGGATCGTCGCCGATCACGGCGGCCGGATCGAGGCGGGGAGCGCCGGCCCCGGCACGGGATCGACCTTCCGGGTCACGCTGCCGCTGGCGGATGTGGCGGCCGAGCCCGTCCGGGGCCGCGATGCCGCCGGCCGCGCGGCCTGACACCACGAGAGACCCCCATGAAGCAGCCATCCCGGCCGATGCGAATCCTGTACGCGGACGACGAGACCTCGATCCAGGAACTGATGCGGATCGAGTTGCCACGGCTCGGCCACGAGGCGACGGTCTGCCCCGACGGCACGACCGCGTTGGCCGCCCTCGACCGCACCTCCTACGACTGCGTGATCGTGGACCTCGACATGCCCGGGGTCGGCGGCCTCGACGTGATCGCCCGCGTCCGCGAGACGTCACCCGACACCGAGACGGTGATCATCACCGGCAAGTCGTCGATGGAAAGCGCCGTGGCGGCCGTGCGGCAGGGCGTGTTCGACTATCTCACCAAGCCCTGCAAGCTCGCCGACATCCAGGCCGTGCTCGAACGGGTGCGCAAGAAGCGGGAGTTGACGGTCCGGCTGCGGGCGCTCGAGCGTCGCGTCCGCCGCGCCGAAGGGGCCACCCGCCTGGTGGGCCGCTCGGCGGCGCTCGAGAAGGTGCGCCGGCTCGTGGCACGGGTGGCGACGACCGACGCGGCGGTCCTGATCCGTGGCGAGACCGGCACCGGCAAGGAACTCGTGGCCCGCGCCATCCACGAGGGTAGCCGCCGGGCCGCCGGGCCGCTCGTGGCGGTGAACTGTGGCGCCCTGCCCGAGCACCTGGTGGAAAGCGAACTCTTCGGCCACCGCAAGGGCGCCTTCACCGGCGCCGACGAGCACCGCGCCGGCCTGTTCGAGGTGGCCGACGGCGGCACGCTGTTCCTCGACGAGATCGGCGAACTTCCCAAGCCACTGCAGTCGCGGCTGCTCCGCGCCCTGGAGAGCGGCGAGATCCGCCGCGTGGGTGACAACCAGCCGATCACGGTGGACGTGCGACTCGTCTGCGCCACCCATCGCTCGCTCGAGCAGATGGTCGCGGCGGGCGACTTCCGCGAGGACCTGCTGTTCCGCATCAACACGTTCGAGATCGCAGTGCCGCCGCTCCGCGATCGCTGCGACGACATTCCCGAACTCGTCGAGCATTTCGTCCGCAAGGGCCGGCCGCAGACGCCGCCGCATGCGGTGGTGGCCACGCCGGCGGTGCTCGACGTGCTGGCCGGCCACGCCTGGCCGGGCAACATCCGCGAATTGGCCAACGCGGTGGAGCACTCGCTCGTGCTGTGCGACGAACTGCCACTCGGCATCGAGCACCTCCCCGTCCGGCTGGCGGGGGCCGCACCGGCGCCGGAGCCGCGGGCCGTCGCCCCACCTGCAGCCCGAGGGCCCGTGAGCCTGCGGGAACTCGAGATGCAGGCGATCCTCGACGGCCTCGAGCGGAACCACGGCAACAAGGTCCGCACGGCCGAGGAACTCGGCATCAGCCTGAAGACGCTCTACAACAAATTGCACCAGCTGCAGGAGGCCGGCGACCAGCCCGTGGCCCGGCCCGCCTAGCAGCGATCAGGTCTTCCGCACGACGCCCACGAGCACGCCGAGCACCCGGGCGTTCCTCACGTAGATCGGCTTCATGGCCGAATTGGCCGGCTGGAGCCGGATCCTGTCCCGCTCGGGAAACCACTGCTTGAGCGTGGCGTCGCCGTCCTCCGTCTGGGCGACGACGATGTCACCGGAATGGGCGGTCTGCTTCTTCTGGATCACGACCCAGTCGCCGTCGGCGATCTGGGCGTCGATCATCGAGTCGCCCATCACCTTGAGCACGAAGTGGTTGTCGCGGTTGAACAGGCTCTCGAAGTCGATCCGCTCAGCCTGCTCCTCCGCCGGCCGCAGGGTGCCGGCCGCGACCCAGCCGGCCATGGGCAGGCCACGGAGGTGGGCCGGCTCGGCGACGAGCTCGATCGCGCGGGAGATGTTCTTGCCGCGGGTGATCAGGCCCTTCCGCTCGAGCGCCTTGAGATGGCAGACCACGCCGTTGGGCGAGCGGATCTTGAACGCCTGGCCGATCTCCCGGACCGTGGGTCCGTAGCCACGGGAATGGATCTTGTCGCGGATGAAGGCGTAGATTTCCATCTGCCGTGCCGTCGGGGCCTCCGACTCATCCGTCTCCTCGGTGGCGGTCAGCCCGAACGGATTGCGGCTGACGGCGGCGACGGCCGCGGCGGTGCGGCGGGCCGAGGGGCGGCCGCTGGTGGCGCGGGCCGACGTGCGGGAGCTGGGCTTTCGCTTGGACATCGATGTCGCGCGGACGAACCGCTTCCTGTGGGTGCTGGGGCCGGGTGGACGCCGGTATCTTACTATACGGCCGTTCATTTTCAAGTGGGCCTTCTCCGGGGAAATCGCCCGGGAGTCGCTGGCCGCTAAAATCAAAGGGTTCCGCCGCCCCCGTCACGGAGTTTCCGCATGCCACGCCGTACTGGTCCCAGGGTTCTTTCCACCTTGATCGGCCTGGCGCTGGCCCTCGTCGGTGCCGGCCGGGTGGCCGCCGAGCCGGCCGTCGCCGAGCCGGAGCAGGCGGCTGTCAAGCCGGAGAAGCGGAAGTCGACCGCGACGATCGCGCACATCCGGCTGGCCGGCTCGTTGCCCGACGGCGTGGGGCAGGGGGGCCTGCTGGCCGACGTGTCGCCCCACCTGCATCGGCTCGTCGAGCGGATCGACAAGGCCGCGAAGGACGCCAAGGTCAAGGCGCTGGTGCTCCAGATCGATTCGCCGGCGCTCGGTCGGGCCCGGGCCGATGAGATCCGCGCGGCGATCGGCCGTGTCAGGGCGGCCGGCAAGCCCGTGGCGGCCCACCTCATCGCTGGCGGACCGGCCCAGTACCTGGTCGCCCTCGCCTGCGACACGATCGCCATGCCCCCCGCGGCCCCGCTCGAGATCACCGGCGTGCGGACGGAGATGATGTTCTTCAAGTCGATGCTCGACCGGCTCGGGGTGCAGGCCGAGATTCTCCAGGTGGGTGAGTTCAAGGGGGCCGGCGAGCCGCTCACCCGCGACTCGATGAGTCCCCAACTGCGCCGGCAGTACGAGGCGTTCGTCGGCGACCTGTACGAGCAGCTCGTGGAGCGGGTCGCGGCTGGGCGGCAACTGCCGGCCGACAAGGCCCGCGCACTGATCGACACCGGCGTCTTCACGCCGGAGGCGGCCCGGGCCGCCCGGCTGATCGATGCGGTGGCCTACGAGGACGAGGTGTTCGACGCGGTCGCCGCGCGGGCCCGGCTCGACGGGCCGAAGGTCGTCCGCGACTACGCCGAACGGAAGATGGACGCCGATTTCTCGGGGATCGGCGGCCTCGTGAAGCTGGTCGAGATGCTCTCCGGGCAGAAGTCGGCCGCGCCGACCGGCCGGGACAAGCGGATCGCGATCGTGCACGTGACCGGCGAACTCCGCGACGGCAAGGGGCGGGACGACCTGCTCGGCGGTTCCGCGGCGGGCTCGGAGACGGTGATCGAGGCCGTGCGCGAGGCGGCCCGCGACGAGGCGGTGGCGGCGATCGTGCTGCGGATCGACTCGCCCGGGGGCTCGGCCCTGGCGAGCGACCGGATCTGGCGCGAGGTGAAGCGGGCCGGCAAGCCGGTCGTGGCGAGCCTCTCCGACATCGCGGCCAGCGGCGGCTACTACGTCGCCGTCGCCGCCGACCGGATCGTCGCCGC
>JBJTHX010000323.1:0-7788 GCA_046094745.1 Planctomycetia bacterium | reverse complement strand
CCCGGGCGATGATCGTCTCCTCGGTGGCCCCACCGATGAGCTGCGAGAGGTTCGTCCGCACGGTGACACGGGCCCGGATCTTCAGTTCGACGCCGTTCTTGGCCACGGCCGACAGGTTCGGCTTGCCGCTGGCCGTGTCGGGGCAGTCGATCACCTTGGGGTTGACACTCGTCTGCACCGCGTCGAGCACGTCGCGGCCCGCGAGGTCGATGGCGCAGGCCCGGTCGAAGTCGAGGTCGAGGTCGGCCCGCTGGGCGGCGATCAGCGCCCGGATGACCCGCGGCACGTCACCGCCGGCGAGGTAGTGGGCCTCGAGGCGGCGGGGCGTGATGTCGGGGCCGAGCCCCGCCTGCGTGGCCATGATCCTGGCCTGCACGATCGTGTGGGCGTTGACCTTGCGAAGGCTCATACCCAGGAGCTCCAGGAACGAGACCCGCGCCTTCGACCAGTAGGCCCGGAACCACAGCTGCCCGTAGTTGAACACGAGCAGGAGCATCATCAGGGCCAGGAGGCCGAGGATGATGCCACCGCCGACGAGCACCGGCGCGGGGACGTTCGCGTCGTTCTGGGCGAGGAGGAAGGCCATCGGGGCGGGGGTCTCCGGCGTACTGGACTCTCGGCAAGCCTAGTTCGCCCGATTGGCCCGGGCAAAAAACTGCCTCCGGGCGGCGGCGAGATGGCTCGAACGGTAGAAATCCCCCGGCTCGTCTGGCGACCAGGGCAAGTCGCTGCGGTGCCGTCTCAGGGACCGGCGGCGACGGTCACCCCTCGATCCAGCCGCCGCCCAGGAGCCGGTCGCCGTCGTAGCAGACGGCGGGCTGGCCGGGAGAGATGGCGCCGGGCGCGGCGTCGGGGCCGCCCGTGAAGCGGGCGTGCAACCGCCCGCCCGCGAGCGGCGTCACCACCGCCGGCGCGGCCGCCCGCTGGGCGCGGCACTGCACGAGACAGGAAAACGCCGCCGTCGGTGGGTCGACGAGCCAGGTCGCCTCCGCGGCCGTCAGTTCCGCCTCCGGCACCTCGGCCCGCGGCCCGACGACCACGCGGCAGGTATCGGCCTCGATCCGCACCACGAACAGCCGCGCGCCGCTTGCGATCCCCAGCCCCTGCCGCTGGCCGACCGTGAAGTGCTCGATGCCCGGATGCTGGCCGCGGCCGCGGCCGCCGGTGTCGACGATCGCGCCCGCCCGCGAACCGCCGAGCCGCCGAGCGACGAGCGCCGCGTGCTCGCCCGGCGCCACGAAGCAGATCTCCTGGCTGTCGGGCTTGTCGGCCGTCGCCAGGCCGAGCGCCTCCGCCCGGGCGCGGACCTCGGCCTTCGTCAGGCCGCCGACCGGCAGGAGCATCCGCGAGAGCCGCTCGCGGGGCACCTCGAAGAGAAAATAGGACTGGTCGCGGGCCGTCTCCAGGCCGCGCCGGAGTCGCGGCGGCCGGTTGCCGTCGACCTCCAGCCGCGCATAGTGCCCCGTGGCCACGTGGCCGGCCCCCACGGCGTCGGCGTGGTCGAAGAGCCTGCCGAACTTGAGCCAGGCGTTGCACCGCACGCACGGGTTCGGTGTGCGGCCGCGGCCGTATTCGGTGGCGAAATAGTCGATGATCCGCCCGAACTCCGCCGTCAGGTCGAGCGGGTAGAGCGGGATCCCGAGCCGATCGGCCACGCGACGGGCATCGAGCGCGTCGGCGACGCTGCAGCAGCCCTGGTGGCCGGGCTTCGCCGCGGGCAGGATCGGCAGCCCGCCCGCCTCGGGCGCTCCCTGCCGCATGAAGACGCCCACCACGTCGTGCCCCGCCTCGACGAGCAGGGCGGCCGCGACGCTCGAATCCACGCCCCCGGACATGGCGACGACGACGCGCGAGCCGGCGGCCATCAATACACCAGCACGCTCTCCACCCGGTGCGGGGCGAGCCGGCCGCGGCCGCCGAGCGGCTCGATCTCGACCAGGAATGCCGCCCCCGCCACCGTGCCGCCGGCCGCCTCGATCAGCCGCATGCAGGCCGCCGCCGTGCCACCGGTGGCCAGCACGTCGTCGACGACCAGCACGCGGCCGCCGGCCGGCAGCACGTCCTTGTGCATCTCCAGTCGGTCGCGTCCGTACTCGAGGTCGTATTCGTGGGTGATCGTGTCCGCCGGGAGCTTGCCCGGCTTTCGCACCGGGACCACGCCCAGGCCAAGTTCGACGGCCAGCGGGCCGGCGAACAGGAAGCCGCGGGCCTCGACGGCGGCGATCGCGGCGAGCTTTTCCGCCCGCCACGGCTCGGCGAGGGCGGCGATCGCGGCGGCGAACGCGGCGGCGTCGGCCAACAGCGGCGTGATGTCGCGAAACAGGATGCCGGGCTTGGGGAAGTCCGGGATCGGGCGGATGTGGCGGGCGAGGTCCATCGGGCCGAGAGGCTACCCGCCTCAGGCGCCGTGACGCAACTGGATCCGGGCCCGCGGCGCGCCGTCGATCTCGAGCGCCAGGCCGGCGAGGGTCTCGGCCTCGATCTGGCGGACGCGTTCCCGCGTCAGCCCGAGCACGGCGCCGATCTCCTTGAGCGTCATCGGCTCGCCCCCGCCGAGGCCGAACCGCAGCCGGATGATGGTCGCCGCCCGCGCGTCGAGCTGGTCGATCCGCCGGAGCACGTGCCGTAGCGTGTCGTCGTCGAGCAGGAGCTCGGCCGGGCACTTGGCGTTCTCGTCGCGGATCAGTTCGCCGAGCGACCAGCCCTCGGGCTGCTCCGTCTGCGGCACCGCCTGGTGCACGTGAATCGCCTTCTTGATGATCGGCAGCTTCTTGCGGGCCAGGCCGAGCATCCGCGCCACCTCTTCCGGGGTCGGCGTGCGGCCCAGGGCGTCGAACAGCCGGGCCGTGGCCCGCCGCCACTTCGAGAGCAGTTCGACCATGTAGGCGGGGATGCGGATCGTCTTGCCCGAGTTGATGAGCGCCCGCTTGATCGACTGCTTGATCCAGTAACTGGCGTAGGTGCTGAAGCGGGTGCCCATCGTGGGGTCGAAGCCCTCGACGGCCCGCAGGAGGCCGAGGTTGCCCTCCTCGATGAGGTCCGGCAGCGGCAGGCCGCGGTTGGCGTAGCCGCGGGCGATGTTGACGACCAGCCGCAGGTTCGCCCGCACCATGTGGTCGCGGGCCAGGGCGTCGCCGCGGCCGATCGCTTCGGCGAGACGCTTCTCGTCGGCGGCGGAGAGCAGCGCCGTCTCGTTGATGTCCCGGAGGTAGGTTTCGAGCGGATTCTGGACGGCGGTGGCGGCTGGCTTGCGGCGCGACGATGGCATGGCGAGCGACGTTGTCCGAAGGCGGTGCGTGGCGGACGTGCGGCCGGGCGGCCACACGGATGCCGGGGGCGACCGGCACAGAGGAAGGTATCGACGGGCGGCGGCGGCGACTGCACAAGGCCGGAGGGGAAGGCAGACCGTGCCGTTTGGCGCGGGCGTGTCGGGCGTGCGGACTGTGCGGCCGCGGTCCGCAACGCTCAAGCCTTCAGCGGGCGGCTTGTGCGGCGGGCCGTCCGGCCGCCGCCGGCTCGCGGTTCCCGGGGCCGAGCACGCGGTCGAGGAACTCGAGGAGCGCCGCGCCCGCGTCGCTGCCGGCGCCGAGGCCGAGGTCGTGTCCGGCCGAGTCGAGCAGCACCAGCCGGCTGTCGACGCCCGCGGCCTGCAGGGCCCGATCGAGCCGTACGGCCTGCTCGGCCGGCACCTCGGCGTCGCGCCCGCCGTGCACGAGCAGCAGCGGCGGGTCGTCCGCGGAAACGTGTGTGAGGGGGCTCGCCGCCTGGGCCGTCTCGCGGAGTTCCGTGAGCGGGCCGCCGACGAGGCGGCTGGCGGCCGACGAGGCCCGCTCCTGGGCGGGACCGAGGCTCGCGAGATGTGTCGGCGCGGAAACCGCGCAGGCCCCGGCCACCTCCGTCGCCGGGCGGCCCGCGTCCCTGGCAGCCGGTGCGGCCAGCGCGACGAGTTCCGCCAGGTGGCCGCCCGCCCCGCGGCCGACGACGCAGATCCGTGCCGGATCGACGCCCCAGGTCTCCGCCTCGCGGACCAGCGTCGCGAGGGCTTCCCGGCAGTCGTCGAGCTGGGCCGGGAAGGCGCTGGTGGTGCATGGCCGATAGTCGACGCTCGCCACGGCGTAGCCCTGCTCGACGAGCCAGACGACCGGGCAGTCGGACCGCGAGCCGCCCTGCCAGTCGTCGCCGGCGATCCACACCACCAGCGGCAGGCTGCCGGCGCCGCAGGCGTTCGGCAGGTGCACGTCGAAGCGGCGGCGGGCGTCGTCGTGGCCGCCGTACGGCGGGTCACGGTGTGCCAGCACGGCGGCGGCCGCGGTGAAGGGCGAATCGAGCGTGGCCGCGACGGTGATCGGCGGCTGCCGACCGGAGCGGATCACGGCCGGCACACCCTCCCGCTCGGCCACGATGCCGCCCAGGGATCCCGGGGCCGCGGGCCGTGGCACCCCGACGGGCAGGTCGTCGAGCGAGAGCCCGCGCCGGGCGGCCCGCCGGGCGGCCCGCCGCGACGGCCGGCGCTGCTGCTCCGGGCTCCCGGCCGGCACGTCGCCGGCCGCCCGCGGATCGTCACGCCAGGCGAGTTCGACCCGCGACCAGTCCCGCGGCCCGTCCCCGGCCGCCGCCACGGCGCAGCACGCGACCGCCGCGACCACGGCCGCGACCCGCGCCATCGACGGATATCCGGGCGGTCCCGCCTGGGCCGTTCCCTGCCGCATGACGATCCTCAGCGCCGGCTCGGCAGCTGCCCCGCGGGGGTCAGTTCGTCGATGATCTTCGGGATGTAGCGGGCGAGCACCTCCGCGAGCTGGTCGCGGTCGATGCCGCGGGACCGCGACAGGTCGTCGAGCTCGCGGCGGCCGAGGGCGTCCTCGATCTGGCGCCGATCGACGGGCTTGTTGGGGCCGGTGCGGACCCACGAGTCGACCTGGTCCCGCATTCCCTTCTCATCGAACTGCCGCACGACCTCGGGCAACTTCTGCGCCCCGCCGCCACCGAAGATCTGGGTGAGGATGTCGGTCAGGTCCTTCGGCGAGGGCATGCCCTGGGGCGGCTGCTGCGGCTGGGGCTGCGGCGCCCGTTGCGGCTGCTGCTGGGCCTGAGCCGCGCCTTCGAGCACCTGCTTCAAGATTTCACCGAGAATGTCCATCGCGGGATTCCTCCAGGGTCTCAAACCACCCGCCCTGCCGCCGGCGGCACCTGGCCGCACGACTGCCGCGGCCGACGGTTCACGGAGAAATTACGCTAGCAGATGCCGCGAACGGCTGCGCCTCCCCGGCCGAAATCCCGGCTCCGACGCCGATTCCGGCCGCCTGTCACTCGACAGTGGCCGACTCGCCACCGGCCCGTGTGCCCAAGGCCCGCCAGACAGTCGCGTCGACCTCCTCGCTGACGGACCTCGTGGAGCCGTCGAGCATCGACGCGGTGACGAGGCCCTTGTGGTGGCTGCGGGATGTAATCGCAGCGAACGTCTTCTGCGTGGCGCTGGAGCCCTCCTGCCGGGAGTTGAAGTCGAAATCGTGTGTCAGGCCGCCGACGGCGTGGGGCACCCGGGTGTTGGGAGGGAACACGGTCGTGAACCCCGCATGGTGCACGCGCCCGTCGGGCCATTCCGTGTGGCCCGTACAGTCGTTGGTGGTCGCCCCGAGTTTTTGGTCGCCTGTGGTGGCTCCCGCGGCCAGACCTGAGATGACGGCGGGGTCGGCAGGCGGGCTGCCGGCCGGGTAGGTGCCGCCAGGATCGGCGGTGTTCCGCACGTACGGCGTGAAAGCCTTCACCTCGGCCACGCACAGCGTCTTGCTCATTCCATCGGCGAAGGCACCCGACTTGAACTTCGAGTTGGGGTGGAAGGCTCCATCACCCCCCGCGCCGGTCGCCGGGTCGTAGATGAACCAGGTGCCGAAGTTGAAACCGTAGGTGTGCGGGTAGACGTAGGGGACGCCGCTTTTGGTGCGAGAGACGTTGTTGGCTTCGCTCGGACAGGCGAACGTGGCGATCCGCAATTGCCGCACGGTCGCCCAGTTTTTCGCCGGGTCGGGTATGCCGGTCGTGAAGCCTTCGTCCCAGGCCGTCTCCATGTTCACCTTCGCTGCAGAGGCTCCTTCTTCGACGTAGGGCATGATCCGCCCATGAACCGACCAGGAACCGTTGTTGCTCACGAACGTGGTGCCCGGGGTATGGAGCATGCTCGGTGGAAAGTGACGCTTCGCGCTCTCGAAGTTGAGCACGGCCAGTGCCAGCTGCCGGGCATTCGTGGCACAGGCCGTGCGGCGGGCGGCTTCGCGGGCGCTCTGGACGGCCGGCAGAAGCAGGCCGGTGAGGGTGGCGACGATCGCGATCACGACGAGCAGTTCGACGAGCGTGAAGCCACGCGCACGAGCCGTCTTGGCTGCCGAGGCCCATGAGAGCGGGCGGGAGCGTGCGGATCGCATGACTTTGTTTCCGGGCGGGATGACCGAAGCCAGTGCTGGCGGGCGAGGGCCCTGCATCGTTCGGTCGACTTACCCACGATACCGGATGGCATCGACAGTCGCCGCCTCGATGCGGCCCCGCGCCGCGGAGAACTTTTCGACCGGGCGGCGAAGATTTCCCCGCGCGGTCGCCGGCTCACTCGTCGAGGCCGAGGAGCCGCAGTTTCGTCCGCAGCGTGGCCCGGTCGAGGCCGAGCAGCTTCGCCGCCGCGGTGCGGTTGCCGCCGGTGTGGGCGAGGGCCTCGCGGAGCAGCGCCGCCTCGAGGACCGCGACGCCGCGGTGGTGCAGGTCGGGCTCGGGCAGGTCGCCGAACTCCAGGCGGGCCGCGGCGGCCCATTCCTTCGCCGCCGCGGCGACCTGGGCCGCCGCCGCCGCCAGCGGGGTCGTCGCCGAGACCGCGGCGTGCGCCGGCGGCAGATGCTCCGGCCGCAGCGTGCCGCCGCGGGCCACCACGGCGGCATACTCGATCGCCGCCTTCAGTTCGCGGACGTTCCCCGGCCAGCGGCGGTCGCCCAGGGCGGTGAGGAACTCCGGCGCCAGCGCCGGCACCGGGTGCGGCTCCGGCTGTCGGGCCACGTGCCGGGCGAGGAAGTGGCGGGCCAGGGGCTCGAGGTCATCCGGCCGCTCGGCGAGCGGCGGCATCTCGATCGCGAACACCCGCAGGCGGCCGTGAAGGTCCGCGCGGAACGTGCCGGCGGCGACCGCCGCGGCGAGGTCGCGATCGGTCGCGGCGATGACGCGGACGTCGGTGGCCTGTGCCGTGGCCGATCCCACGCGACAGAACTCGCCCGAGTCGAGCGTGCGCAGCAGCTTCGCCTGCACCTCGGTCGGGGCGTCGCCGATCTCGTCGAGGAACAGCGTGCCGCCGGCGGCGAGCGCGAACAGGCCGGGCCTGTCGGCGGCGGCGCCGGCCAGGTCGTCGCGGATGCGGCCGAAGAGTTCGCTCTCCACCGCGGCCGGCGCGAGGGCCGCCAGGCTCGTGGCCACGAAGGGTTTGTCGCGGCGGGCGCCGTGCGCGTGGCTCGCCCGCGCCACCAGTTCCTTTCCCGTGCCCGTCGGCCCGGTGAGGAGCACGGGCAGGTCGGCGGCGGCGACCAGCGCGATCTGCTTGAAGACCTCCTGCATCCGCGGCCCCGCGCCGCCCAGCCGCGGCTCGGCCGGCTCCCGCTCCGGGGCCGGGCCGGCCGCCGGTCTCTCGGCCAGCGCACGGCCGACGACCCGCGTCACCTTCTCGAGGTCGAAGGGTTTCACGAGGTAGTCGAAGGCGCCCGCGGCCACGGCACAGGCCACCGACGTCCGCGTCATCGCCGCGACCGATCGCGACCT
>JBJTHX010000322.1:0-4004 GCA_046094745.1 Planctomycetia bacterium | reverse complement strand
TCGTGGGGATCGTGCTCTACATGTCGGTGGCCCTCGCCCTGCTGGGCTGAGACGGGGCGTCGTCACTGCCCGGCCGGCAGCGTGTCGCCCCGTTTCTGGGCGGCGGCCCGGGTCGTGATCTCGATCGTCTCCCGGCCGTCCTGCTTTCGCACCACGAATACGAGCTTCCCATCGGGATTCGCCTTGGCGAGGACGACCCGCAGCACGGCCTCGGCGGTCTTGTCGGTCTCGTCGAGGCCGAACGACTGGTTCTTCGTGATCCCCTCGAGTTGCAGGTCGGGCCCGACGATCTCCATCGGCACGTCGATCTCGTCGGAGATCATCTGGATCGTCTTTTCGAGCGTGTCCTTGACGAATACGAGCGTGACCTTCTTCTGCAGCCGGCCGAGGGCATCATCGGCCGGCGGCGGCCCGGCGGCAGTCGCGGGCCCCGCGGCACCCCGCGGCGACTGGGCGAGGACGAGTTCCGTCGCCAGCGCGAGGTTGTGGGCGGCATGCGGCGGGAGGTAGGCGTTGAGGACCACCCCTTTCCCCTCGGGGCCCGCCCGCAGGTTGGCGGCCAGCTCGCCGAGCATCCGCGGCAGCCGGAGCACCAGCCGGCGGCCGTAGGGCGCCGGATCGAGGGCCGCGCAGTAGGCCTCGGCCGCATCCTCCAGTCCGCCCACGGCCGTCGCCAGCACCGGGGCCAGCTTCGAGGCCGGGGCGTCGGCCGTGGCGACGACGTCGAGTTCGGCGTAGGCGTTGTCGCCGAAGTGCAGCGACAGCGCCGCCGCCCGGACGGCGTCACCGACGAAGCCGGCTAGCGTCTCGGCCAGGCGGCCGCGCGGGCCGGCGAGCAGCCGGCGGCCGTCGTGCGTCAGGTAGTGCGGCGAGCCGAAGAGCGTGATGTGCCGGTCCCCGTCGAGCAGGCCCACGAGCGTCTCCATCTCCTTCGGCAGGCTCGCGGCCAGGCCCGCGGCCGGGGCGGTGGCGGCCTCGGCGACGATCGTCTCCAAGAGCGGTCCTGGCGCGGCCACCAGCGTCCGGCCGCCCCCCGACTCCGGCACCCAGTAGCCGCGCGTTCCCTCTTCGTCTCTCTTGTGGATCGTCTGCCCGTCGATGATCTTGGGCTTCGTCGCGCCCCAGGCGGCCTGACGTGCGGCATCTTCGGCCGGCACCCGCCGCGACTCGACGAGGCGGAGCACGTAGCAGTCGATGACTTCATCCACCTTGCCGGCCTGCCAGCCGACCTGCAGTGACTCGATCTCGGCGAGGTCGCATCCGGCCATCGCCGCGAGCTCTCGTGCGGCGGATTCGGCCGCAGGACCGAGCGACTTCAAGAAGAGCGGCCCCTCGCCGGCGGCCAAGGCTGCGGCCGGCCGGGCGAGAAGCACGAGCTGGGTGCCCGGGGGCAGAAACTCCAGCCGCGGCGCCGGACCCGCCGTCGGCGCGGCCCACGGCAGCACGGGGTCGTCGATGACGACCTGCCGCGGCTCGACCGCGGGCGGCGGAACGGGCTTCGGCTCCGCGGGCGGCTGCGTCTCGACCGAGGCCGTGGGGGCGGCGGGCTCGGGCGGAGCCGGCACGGCATCGCGGGCCGGCCGCTCGCGCACCACCGCGGACCGGTCTCCCTCCCGCCGCGCCGTCGAACGGCCCCCGACCGTGGCGCCGCCCCAGTCGATCCGCGACACGACGAAGGCAGCGACGGTCGCGACGACCGCCACCGCGAGGCCGGCGCCCACCATCCGCAGCCGCGCGGCCCGACGGCGGGCCGCCAGCGTCGCGCTCGTGGTCGACGTCGTGGCCGGTCGGCCGCTTCCCGGTACCGGCCCGGACGTCGCCGAACTCCACGCGACCGCCGATTCAGCGGCCCGCTCCGGCGCGGCCTCCGCGGCCGGCCAGGCCGGTTCCGCACGCGGCGGCGCCACGACGACCGGCTCCGTGGCCGCGGGCACGATGCCACAGCACACGGCGATCGCCTCGGCGGCTTCGCCCGCGGTCTGATAGCGGGCGTCCGGGTCACGGGCCGTCAGGTAGCCGACCAGCGCCGACAGTTCGGACGACACGGGGGGCCCGAGGGCCGCAGGCCCGGCGAACGCGGCCTGCCGGAGCGTGGCCTGTGGGTCTCCCTGCCAACAGGGCGGACTACCCGTCAGCAAAGCATGCAGGATGCACCCGATCGCATAGACGTCGGACCGTGCGTCGCAGGCCTGGGCCGGCAGCAGCAATTCCGGCGCGATGAACGAGGCACGCTCGCCGAGCCGGGCCAGTTCCTCGTCGGTGCCGACGGCGGGCCGGAGGGGCACCGCGTGCGGGTCGCCCACGAGGGGAAATTGCAGGAGCCGCACCCGGCCGTTCCGCGCCGGCGCCCCGGGCGGGACCGGCTCGCGGACGAGCGCGTCGAGCGACAGCCCGCCGTGCACGCCGCCGGCGGCGTGGATCTCGGCCACGGCGCGGGCCACGTGATGGGCGAGAACGCCGGCCTGCGCCGGCAGGAGGGGACCGAGACGGGCGAGTTCCTGGGCGAGTGTCTCGCCCGCGACGGTCTCGCAAACGACGAACCGGGCCCCTTCGGCCTGCTCGAGCGCCCAGGTGTGCGAGAGCATCGGGTCGGTGGCCTGGTGGGCGGCCGTCGTCCGCCTGACGATTGCCGTCCAGACCTGCAGATCCAGGCACCGCTTCGGGTTGAGCAGCATGATGGACACGCCACGGCCCGAGGGGTCGTGGCGGGCCGAGAAGAGCAGCCCGTCTCCCTGGCGCTCGTGGCGCTCCAGGAGCCGGTAGTCGCCCAGGAAGAAGGGGCCCATGTCGCCGATCGCCAGCCGCTTCGCCTGCCAGCGGGTGAGGTACCCGCGGTCGACGAGCCACTGCGCCGTCGCCTTCACGTCGGCCGGCGGGCCGGCCTGCGCGTGGGCCGCGCGCAGCGAGGCGACCGCACCGGCATCCACCAGCCGGGAGCGGGCGAGCAGTTTCCAGAACTCGTCGATCGTGGGGGCGGGCATGGCGGCAGGCCTCGGCTTCCCGCATGGTAGCGTGTGACGGCGAAAGCCGCCGCGCCGTCGTTCCTTGTGGGGCCGACGCCGGCCCCGCTACCATGCGCGGGCCCCGTCGACCCCCGCCCCGCAGGACTCGTCGCCATGCGCGCCAGTGAAGCCACGCAGATCTACTTCGACCGGGCCGCCGACCAGCTCGACCTCTCCGAGAGCATGCGGCGGCTGCTGCTGACGGCCAAGCGGGAGGTGCAGGTGCAGATCCCGATCGAGCGGGATTCCGGGGAACTGGCGACGCTGATCGGCTACCGCGTGCAGCACAACGACGCCCGCGGGCCGATGAAGGGCGGCCTGCGATACCACCCCCACGTCGACCTCGACGAAGTCCGTGCCCTGGCGTCGCTGATGACCTGGAAGACGGCCGTCGTCGACATCCCCTACGGCGGCGCCAAGGGGGGCGTGGCCATCGACCCGGCCCGCTGGTCGCAGCGGGAGCTCGAGCGGGTGACCCGCCGGTTCGTCGACGCGATCCACGACCTGTTCGGCCCCGACGTCGACATCCCCGCGCCCGACATGGGCACCACCGCGGAGACGATGGCCTGGATCATGAACCAGTACGGCCGTTACCACGGCTTCGCGCCGGCCTGCGTCACGGGCAAGCCGGTGGAATACCACGGCATCCCGGGCCGCGAGGAGGCGACAGGCCGGGGCGTCGGGGCGCTCACCCTCAAGCTGCTCAGCCGTGCCGGCCGGAAGATCCCCGGCACGCGGGTCGCCATCCAGGGCTTCGGCAACGTCGGCTCCCACACGGCCAAGTTCCTCCACGACGCCGAATGCATCGTCGTCGCGGTGAGCGACGCCGGCGGCGGCTTCCACCGCGCCGGGGGATTCGACGTGCTCGAACTGATCCGCCACGCCCACGCCCACGGCGGCCGGCTCGCGGGCTTCACGGGGGGCGACGCGATGACGAACGCGGAACTGCTCGCCTGCGACTGCGACGTGCTCATCCCCGCGGCGCTGGGCGGGGTGATCACC
>JBJTHX010000321.1:0-7231 GCA_046094745.1 Planctomycetia bacterium | reverse complement strand
CGGGGTCGGCGGGGGCGGGCGGTCGCGATCATTCGCGATCAGGGCCGAGTCCCAGCGCGAGATCATGTACTTCTCGAGCAGGCCGATCCGCCGCGTGTTGGTGCCGTCGAGATCCTCGTAGTAGAGGTCCTTGGTGAAGCTGGCGTTGCCGTCGACGTCGAAATAGAGGTCTGCATCCGTGCAGGTCGAGTCCTCGTCGAAGTCGTGCCACGGCTCGCTCGAGAGCCGCGCGGTGCGGACACTTTCCCGCGACGGCGGTTCTCCAAGCAACACCAGGCTCCGGGCGTTGCCGGCCTGGTCGACGTGGAAGTCGCCGGCGAATCGCCCGCCCGTCCAGAGGACCATCGCGCCGGGGTCGAACAGCAGTCGCCCGGCCGGCACCTTGAGGCCGTTGAGCAGCGGCACCATCGACCACATCACGAGCATGGCTCCGACGACCAGGATGCCACCGAGGCCACCGCATGCCGCACCGCCCAGTTTGTCGGCCAGCGGCATCACGGGCATCTCGCCCTCCTCGAGCAGTGGGGCGATCCGCCACCAGATGAGCCCCAGGACGCCGCCGAACACGGTCGCAAAGGCGAGAAAGAATCCCCACGTCTGATGGGGAAACTCGTACGACACGAGCGGGCCGAGTGACAGTTGCAAAAGCGACGCGAGCAGCCCCCCCAGCGGCTCGAAGAGGAGCACGGCCCAGACGATGGCCACAAGCGCGGCCACCGCGGCGATGGCCGCCTTGCACAGGCCATGCTGGAAGCCGAGCCAGGCGCAGTAACCGACCGAGCCGAGCACGATCAGGTTGGCGAGGAGGGTCAGCATGGGTGTCTCGGGTGGCTGTCAGGTCGTCACGCGGACGACCTCCTTCACGCTGGTGACGCCGCGCATGACCTTGAGCAGGCCGTCGACCTGCAGCGAATGGGTGCCGCTCCGACGCGCCGCGGCCCGCAGGTCCTCGACGGACGGGTGAGGCGTGATGAGGCGGCGGATATCGTCGTTCATCACGAGCAGTTCGTGGAGGCCGATCCGCCCCTTGTAGCCCGTGCCACCGCACTGCTCGCAGCCCTGTGGGTGCTCCTTGTAGATCGTCTCCACTGCGCCGGGCTTGACGCCGAGTTTGGCCAACAGGTCGGCGGGCGGGGCGTAGGGCTCGCGGCACTTCAGGCAGAGCTTGCGGGCCAGTCGCTGGGCCAGCACCGCGGTGAGGGCGGTCTGGATGAGCATCGCGTCGAGGCCCAGGTCGAGCATCCGGGTGATCGTGGCCACCGAGTCGTTGGCGTGCAGGGTCGAGAAGACAAAGTGCCCGGTGAGGGCCGCCTGGCAGGCGATCTCGGCCGTCTCCTTGTCGCGGATCTCGCCCACCAGGAGCACGTCGGGGTCCTGCCGGAGCACGCTCCGCAGGATGCTGGCGAACGTGACGCCGGCCGCCGTGTTGACGGCGTTCTGGGTGATGCCGTCGAGCCGATACTCGACGGGGTCCTCGATCGTCGTGATGTTGTGCTGCTGGGCGTCGATCTCGCTGAGCGATGCGTAGACGGTGGTCGTCTTGCCGGAGCCCGTCGGGCCGGTCACGAGGAACATCCCGTAGGGCTTGTGGATCACTTCGCGGAGCTGCTCCATGATGGGCGTCCGCAGGCCCACCGAACCCAACCCGCCGGTGAGCATGCCGCCCGACGACTGCAGCACCCGCATCACCATCTTCTCGCCGTAGCTGGTCGGCGTGGAGGCGGCGCGGATGTCGAAGTGCACTTTGTCGAGCACCGCCGAGAACGTGCCGTCCTGGGGCCGTCGCCGCTCGGCGATGTCCATGTCGGCGGCGACTTTCAGGGCCGAGATCGCCCCGCGGCCGGCCGCCAGGGGCATGGTCTCGACCTGCTGCAGGACGCCGTCGATCCGGAACCGGACATGGTATTCGTTCTCGTGGGGTTCGAAGTGGATGTCGGTGGCTCCCCGCCGCATGGCCGCCATCAGCATCCGGCGGACGGACTGGACGTTGTCCGACAGGCCGCCGTCCTCGTCGCCATCGACGGGCTTGGCGAACGCCTGCCGGCCGTCCTTCTTGAGGATCGTGAACGCGGGCCCTTCCGGCTTCGCGGCCGCGGCGGCCGCCTGGGCCGCCTTCGGTCCCCCGCGCAACAACCGCACCCGCTCGCTGAGCGTCATGCTTTTTGCCGCCGTGAGATTCTTTTTCTCCTCGCGCCATTCCTCCATCGCCAGCTTGAGATTGCGACGCACGTCGCGGGTCAGGATCCGCCGGGTCGGCGGCGCGTGGGTGTCCCGCTGCCTCGTGAAGAGCACGAGCACGGCCACGAGTCCGAGGATGCCCGCTGGTAGCGCGAGGAGGCCCAGCCGCATGACGGCCGCGATGAACAGGCCCGCGACTACAGCGGTCGCCAGCCGCCAGCCTTCCATGCCGGGGATCGGGTAGCGGGAACCCTGGCGGTCGACCCACGCGATCCCGGCGATGGACGCGGTCGCGATGAGCGTCACCGCGAGGGCGGCCAGCGTGCCCACGGCCGGAAACCCGGACAGGGATGGACGGTCCAGTTCGGCGAGCAGGACGGGGAGGCAGGGCGGCCCGAAAAGACCGGCGGGGGGTGACGACATCCAGGCAGCCCGTGGCGTGATTCCCGGCCGTCCAGGAGGCGGCGACGGGCCCCGGCGGGCGGCGGAAACCACCCTCGAGCCGGCTCCTGGAGCATACCCTCGGCCGAAAACCGGCGACAAACGCGGCGGTCGCAGCGGCCGGGCGGGCCTACTTCTTCCGCAGGTCGGCCGCGTCGAGCATGTAGGGCTCGAGGGTGCCGTTGGCGTCGCGGTCGTACCGTTGCCAGTTCCATGCCCGGCCGTTCGACTCCAGGGCCTCGGAGTTCTGCGTGAGGAGTTGGCAGTAGACCCAGGAGTCGAGACTGTCGGGCAGGAAGACGACGCGGCCGTCACAGAAGGCGGCCGTGACGCCACCGCCGTGCCGTGAGGAGGGGTAGCGGAGCGTGTAGTCCGTCAAGCTGCCGCCGGAGGGCACGGGGCTGGGGGCCGGTCGCGTCTGGGCCGTCGGGTTGATCGTCTGGATGCCCGTCCGCGGGGCCGAGCCGATCGCCAGCGGCAGGAGGACGACGTGCGCCGTCTTGACGGCGTTGGCGTTGAGCCGCGCGGCCCGCGGATTGGCCGTCCAGGAGATGTCGGCCGTGGCGGCGTTGCCGCACCGCTCCGTCAGGAGCAGCGTGTTACCCGTGCCATCGCGGACCTGCGACAGCCCGGAGCCGGCGGCGAAGTAGGTCTGGCGACTCGCGGACGGGCTCTCACCAGAACCGTTGTTGAACCAGGCGGAGCCGACGGCGTTGCCGGCGGCATCGCCGAACACGCCGTTCCCGAGCTGCTGCTCGCCGCCGGTGCTCAGCGTCTCGGCCCCGGTGCCCCCGTTGACGGCGTAGCACAGCGGCGACGTGGCGTTGATCTCGCTGGCCGCCGTGGGGCAGACGTAGACGGGCACCCGCTTTTTCGTCACGTCGTCGACGCTCGTGGCGGTGGTCGTCGCGGTGAACGAGACGTACCAGTCCTGGAGCGAGAGTTCGCCGATGAACGGCAGCACGGGCACCGTCCACGAGACGCAGGCGTCGGGCCGCGTGCCGGCCGCCGCCGCCTTCGTGGTCGTGAAGGCGTCGATCGTGTTCCGCCAGCCGGGCAGGGTGGAGAACTCCGAGTCGTGGCCGATCAACCCCTTGGCGAGCTGCCCGAGGTTGTTCTGGCACGACGTGCGGCGGGCCGTCTCGCGGGCGAACTGGAGCGCCGGCATCAGCATCGACAGGAGGACGCCGATGACAGCGAAGACGACGAGCAACTCAACAAGCGTGAACGCGTGAGCGCTCCGCGGTCGCCCGTGGGTGCCGTTTGGCGCCGCGGGCATCTTCGGGCTCCTCGTCCGGAAGGGCGCCGGTCGCCGCCGGCGCCGACAGTATAGCCGGATGGGCCCGGGTCCTACTGGAGGCTGCCGTCGTTGCGGCTCGCCATGGCCTTGTGCACGACCGGGTCGATGTCGTAGTCGAGCACCCGCACGCTGCCGTCGGCGAAGGCCATGTTGAACCCGTCCTCGTGGGCGCTGCCGAAGGCGTTGGGCCGCTCGCCGGCGGCGTCGCGACGCGGCCGCTCGAATGCCCAGCGGATGGTGCTGCTGGAGTAGCCCGCGGCCAGCGGCGCCTTGTCGCCGGCGTCGAGCCCGGACTGGTACTTGCCGGCAGCGACGTACTTCTCGCCGACCATGTAGGTGCCGGTCATGCCGTCGACCACGTGGCCCGAACGGAGCGCCGCAATCCGCTGGAAGAGGCCGTCCTGCAGGTCCGGAACGCCCATGTCGGGCAGGGCGAAGCGGATCTCCAGCGGGCTGGGCACCCAGGCGTCGCCCTCGGTCAGCGAGGCCGGATTGAAGATCGTCTCGTCGACGGCCTTGTAGCAGGTCTCGCAGCCGCCGAGCAGGTCGTCGGGATGGTTGCTGTGGCCCTCATCGAAGATCGACTGGTAGGGCAAGTTGCGGGTGTTGCCGTTCTCCGGGTTGCCCGGCGGGCAGTGGCAGATTTCGATCTTCTTGATCCGATTATTGCACTGGTCGATCACCGACTGTCTGACCGCCCGGCCGCTGAACCACTGCAGCGGCGGGCAGACGCCCGTCGACCCGCCGTTGACGGCGTAGTCGGTCCGCGTGGCCGTCTTGAGCGCGAGGAGCGTCGAGGCCGGAGTGCGAAACGACAAGCCGCTTTCGACGCGGACCGGCTTCGACGTCCGCCGGGACGGGCAGTTGAAGACGCCCAGCGAGTTGTTCGTCAGTTCCGTGTAGGCGGCATGGATCGCGGCGTTCTGGGCGGTGTTGTTGCCGTTGCCATTGCTGCCGGTGTTGCCGTTCCCATTGCCCTGCCCGTTGCTCGTCGTGGTCGATGCCGCGTAGGCGGAGATGTCGCGGACGCGGCGGGCATCGATGTAGGAGAGCGTGTTGTAGGCCCAGCCGCCGGGCTGGGAGGCGTCGGACGACCGCGCGGCCACGCCCAGCCATTCGGGGCTCCAGCCGGCAGACGGGTAGTGGCCGAGGATCGACTCGTGGCGGATCATCGCCTCGGCGAGCCGGGCGAGATTGTGGCGGCACGAGGCCTGACGGGCCGTCTCGCGGGCATTCTGCACCGCCGGCAAGAGCAACGCCGCCAAGCCGGCGATGATCGTCATCACCACGAGCATCTCCACGAGCGAGAAGCCAGCGCGGGTCGAGTGGCAGTCCATGCCGTGGGACGAGACTTCCTTGCGGATTCCCTGACGTGCCATGATGCACCTCGTTGTGTCGTGGTCGCGGCCGTCGGGCGGGTCCAACAAGCGGGACCCTCACTACGGCCACCCCGGCGAAGCAGTTCGGAACCGCATCACGCCGTCGCCACGCCCCCAAGAATCCGCAAATGCCGTGCCAGCCGTCCGGTTCGATACGGAAATTCGCGAGCTGGTCCACCGAAGAGTCCCCGCACCTCCGGTTTCGGGCAGAAAAGCGGATATTCGAGGCAATCCATGCAAAATTGCGAGCTCCAGGACCCGGGAAGAGCTGCCCGAGTTTGCCCGGCTTGGACCGACGCATTTTGCAGCGCGCGCCGCAAAATCGCCCGCGTTCGCCCGGTCGGTCACTTGGGCTTTTCGGGGGCGGCGGGGGCTGGTTCGGCCCCTTTGAAGAGCCGGAAGAAATCGCTGTCGGTCGTGAGGATCAGCGTGCTGTCACTCCCCAGGGCCGCGCGGTAGGTGTCGAGCGTCTTTTGGAACGTGTAGAGGTCCGCCGCCCGGGGGTTCGCCGCGTAGGCCCGGGCGTAGATCTCCGAGGCTTTCGCGTCGGCGGTGCCCTCGATCTCCTGCACCTTGCGGTAGGCGTCGGATTGGATCTGCCGCAGGTCGCGCTCCTTGCGGCCCTCGATTTTCGCCGCCTCGCCGGCTCCCTCGGATCGGAACCGCTCCGCGATCTGCAGCCGCTCGGAGATCATCCGGTCGTAGATCTTGCCGATCACGCCCTGCTTGTAATTCAGCCGCTTGACCCGCACGTCGAGCAGTTCGATGCCCCAGATGTGCATCTTCGGGGCGGCGGCCGCGAAGATCTCGCGCTCGAGTTCCTTGCGGCCGAAGCGGATCGGGGCCAGGCCGCTGACCGCCACGGCCGCCTCGGCCAGGGCCGCGTCCTGCTCCGGCTCGCGGGCCTTGTCGGACCGCACAAGCTCGACCAAGTCGTGCCGGGCGACGACGTTCCGCGTCTCGCTGCCGATGATGTCGTCGATCCGCGACAGGGCGCTCCGCTCGTCCCGCAGGCTCTGGAAATAGACGAGCGGGTCGACGATCCGCCAGCGGGCGAACGTGTCGACGACGATGTAGAGCTTGTCCCGCGTCGTCATCTCGCTCGGCGGGCCGTCCCACTCGAGGATCCGCTTCTCGAAGCGGTTCGCCGTCTGGACGAGGGGAATCTTGAAATGCAGGCCGGCGCCGGGGGCCGAGCCCGGGGCGTTGGAGTTGATCGGCTGGCCCACGGGGCTGCCGAACTGGGTGATCACCACCTGCTCGGTCTGGTCGACCGTGTAGGCACACCCGAAGACCACGACTGCAACGGCGAGGGCCACGAGGATGCCGGCCGGCGAGACGAGAAAATCCCCGACGCGGCGGCCAAAACGCACCAGCGGATGATTGATCGGCAGCGGGCTCACGGCTTCACTCCCGGGCCGGCCTCGGGGGGCCGCAGGTTCATCAGGGGAAGGAACTGGCGGGCGTCGGCGTCGAGGATGATCTTGCCCCCGAGCCGCGGGATCACCTCCGACATCGTCTCCAGATACAGCCGGCGCCGCGTGACATCGGGTGCCTTCTCGTACTGCTCGAGCAGGGCGCGGAAGCGGGCCACGTCGCCCTCGGCCTCGTTGACCCGCTTGAGCGCGTAGCCCTCGGCGGCGCTGAGCGCCTTGGCCGCCTCGCCGCTGGCCCGGGGTACCACCTTGTTGTATTCGCCGTTGGCCTGATTGATGAGCTGCTCCCGCTCCTGTTGGGCGCGGTTGACCTCGTCGAACGAGCCCTGCACCGGGGCCGGCGGATGGACGTTCTTGAGCTGGACCTGCTGCACCCGCAGCCCCATCTTCAGGTCCTGCACGAGTGCCGTGAGTTTGGCGATCGCATCGTTCTCGATCCCCTGGCGGCCGATCGTCAGGACCTCGTCCACCGTGCGGTCGCCCACCACCTCCCGCAT
>JBJTHX010000320.1:0-4084 GCA_046094745.1 Planctomycetia bacterium | reverse complement strand
CCCCATCGGAGACCCCAGCCATGCCCTCGCCCGTCGCCCGTCGCGCGTTCCTCGGCCGCTCGTGCGGCACCGTCGGATCGTTGGCCGCCGTCGCGGCCGGCGCCGGGCCGGCCGGCGGTTTCTTCATCGCCGGCTCCGATCGGCTGCGGGTGGGGCTCGTCGGTTGCGGGGGCCGAGGCACCGGTGCCGCCGCCCAGGCGGCGGCCGCTGATCCCGCTGTTCGGATCACCGCCCTCGCCGACCTGTTCGCCGATCGCATCGACGCCGCGCTCACGGTCCTCGACCGCGCGGCCGGCGCCGCGGTCGACTGCCCCGCCGACCGCCGCTTACTCGGAGAGCATGGATGGCGGCGGCTCGTCGAATCCGACCTCGACGTCGTGATCCTGGCGACGTCGCCAGACGCCCGCCCGACCCAGGCCGTGGCGGCCGTGGCGGCTGGCCGACACGTCTACTGCGAGGCGCCGGCGGCGATCGACGCGGCCGGCGTCGCGGCGATGCACGCGGCCTTCCGCCGCGCGGCGGAGGCGGGACTCTCGGTCGGCAGCGGCCTCGCCTGGCGGCACGATCCGGCCACGGTTCGGGCGATCGCCACGATCCGCGCCGGTCTCATCGGCCCGCCCATCGCCGCCTGCGCCCACAGCCGGATCGGACCGGCCTGGCGCGCCGCCGGGACGAGCGGCCGGCCGGCGATCGCGGCCGCCCACCGCGATTGGATCGCCGTGCCCCGGCTCTCCGGCGGCGACTTCGTCGAGCACCACGTGCACGCGATCGACAAACTGCTGTGGGCGCTCGGCGACGAGCCGCCCACGGTGGTCGAGCCACTGGCATCCGGACGGGGCACCGCCGTCCGGTACCGGTTCGCCGGCGGCGGCGTCGCGGAGGCGAGCCTGGCCCGGCTGCCCGGTGGCCGCGACCGGCTCCAGGAACTGGTCCGCGGCACCCGCGGCGGCTGCGATCTGCGGGCAGCCGGCGGCGGAGCCGGTCGGCACGCCCGCAGTATGGCGGCCTTCGTCCGGTCCATCCGTGGCGGCCCGCCCGCGGCCGAAGGGGAGGTCCTGTGTCGGAGCACGCTGGCCGCGATCCTCGGGCGGGAAGCGGCGGCGACCGCGGCGCCGTTGGCCTGGCCGGCGCCCCTCCCTGCATAACCGGTACAATCGACCGGGAGATGCACGGCGGTGACCACCGGCGACGATCTCCCCCGGGTCGTGCGCCGGTGTCGCTCGCCCCGGCGCGGCCGGGCCGTACACCGCGGCCGACAGGTGATCCTCCATGCCAGCCAATCGCACCGTCGCGTCGCTCAGCATCGCGCTCATCGTGTTCGTGATGCTCACGTTCGTGCTCGCGATCACCACCTACCTGTTTTTCAAGCAGAAGATCGACGCCGAGGAGAAGGAGCAGACCGCGGTCGCCGAGACGGCGAAGGTCCGCGGCGAACTCAACTCGGCCCAGACCGACATGCAGACGCTGCAGGGAATCCTCGGCGTCGCGGAAGAGAAGACCGTCGAGCAAGTGGAGGCCGAGAAGAACGCCCGGTTCGCCGGCGAGTTCGCCGGCTTCGACGGCGAGCCGAAGAACTACGTCAAGCTGGTCGACTGGCTCGCGGCGGCGCTGCAGACGAAGGACCAGCAGATGGACGCCCAACGGCTGGAACACGACAAGGCCGTCGCCGAGAAGGACAAGGCCATCGAGGCCGAGAAGTCGGCGGCGGAGCGGGCGGTGGCCGAGAAGGAGACGGTGGAGAAGGACGCCAAGGCCGAGAAGGACAAGTTCGCGCAGGCCCGGCAGGCCCACGAGCAGCAGCAGGGCCGGCTGACGACCGAGCAGAAGAAGGCGCTCGACGAATCGACCGCGTTCGACAAACTGCGGGCCGAAGTGGCCAAGGGCGTGCAGTTCCTCATGCCCGACAGGCAGAAGGACTTCCAGTCGAAGACGGACCCCGAGTCGCAACTGGAGGTGCTCTACGCGGTGCTCCGTGGCCAGGCGCGGGAGATCGAGCGGCAGAACGAGCTGTTGGCGAAGCTGCGGGTCGCCGACGCGGCGGTGCAGGCGGCCGTCGACGCCGCCACGCCGAAGGACGACCGGATCGACGGCTTCGACGGCCGCGTGATCGGCGTGGACGAGGCCACCCGCACGGCGCTCATCTCCTGCAGTTCCACGCGGGGCATGCGGCCCGGCCTGCTGCTCTCCGTCTACGACCCGAAGGACCCGCGGCCCCAGTTCGGCACGCGGAAGGGACTGCTCGAGGTGATCGCCGTCGAGGGGCCGACGGTCGCCCGGGCCCGGATCCGCCGCGACTCGATCCGCAGCCCGATCCTCGGCGGCGACGGCGTGGCCACGAGCCTGTGGGCGCCGGGTGAGACGCCCGAGATCGTCGTCGTGGGCCACGTGCAACTGGACAACGACAACGCCTCCGACCTCTCGGTGCTCCAGGCCGCCATCGAGCGGGCCGGAGGCCGGCTGGTCGACGGCGTCACCGGGTCCACGGCGATGGTGGTCGATGCCGGCATGCCGAAACTGGCGGCCGGCGAACTGAAGGGCTCGGGCTGGCGTGGAAACGTGGACGAGAAGCGGCGGGAACGCGAGATGAAGGCGGCCCGGGGGCTCGGCGTCCGCGTCGTGGCCATCGACGAGATGCTGGACCTGCTGGGCATGGAGCGGTCCGAACTCCAGGGCAGCCGCCTGCCGACACGCGGCGACGACGGCCGGTCGCTTCCCCGCCGAGCCGCGGGCGCGGCATACTGACGGGTCTGGTGACGGTCGTGATGCCGTCACGATGCCCTTCCGCCATCCCGAGGTGATCATGCCCGTGGACCATTCGCCTGGGCGGCTGCTGTGCCGCGTTGGGACCGTCGTCTTCCTGGCCGTCTGCGCGGTGCCGGCCACCGCCGGCGACGGCTTCGTGTCGCTCTTCGACGGCAAGAGCCTGGCCGGCTGGGAGGGCAATCCTGCCTTCTGGCGGGTCGAGGATGGCGCGATCGTCGGCCAGACCACCCCCGAGAATCCGACCAAGGGCAACACCTTCCTCGTCTGGAAGCAGGGCCTGGTGGACGACTTCGAGTTGGAGTTCACCTACCGGCTGACGGGCGGCAATAGCGGGCTGCAGTACCGCAGCAGGGACCTCGGCGACTTCGTCGTCGGCGGCTACCAGGCAGACTTCGAGGCGGGGACGAAGTATTCGGGCATCGTCTACGAGGAACGCGGCCGCGGCATCCTCGCCGAGCGCGGCCAGCGGATCACGATCACGCCCGAGGGCCAGAAGGTGGCCGGCCCGCCGATCGGTGCGGCCGAGGAACTCCAGCAAAAGATCAAGCCCGAGGACTGGAACACGTTCCGCGTCGTCGCCCGCGGCAATCGGCTGCAGCACTTCATCAACGGCCAACTGATGTCGGAGGTGGTCGACGAGCAGCCGGACAAGCGATGGATGGAGGGCGTGCTGGCCCTGCAGGTGCACGTCGGGCCGCCCATGAAACTGGAGGTCAGGGACATCCGCCTCAAGCGGCTGAAACTTTCCGACGGGCGAAAGAAACTGGTGCTCGCGGCCGGCCGGCCGAGCCATCCTCCCGGCGAGCACGAGTTCCGGGCGGGCTGCCTGCTCGCCGAAAAATGCCTCGACGATGCGGGGCTGCCGCTGGTCACGGCGGTCTACACCGGCGGCTGGCCGGAGGATCCGACGGCCTTCGACAACGCCGACGCCGTGTTCTTCTTCGCCGACGGGGGCGACGGCCATCCCGTGATCCAGAGCAACCGGCTCGCCCAGATCGACGCGCTCGCGAAGCGCGGCGTCGGCGTGGCCTGCCTGCACTACGCGGTGGAGGTGCCCAAGGAGAAGGGCGGATCCGAGTTCCTCAACTGGCTGGGTGGCTACTTCGAGAAGGACTGGTCGGTGAACCCGCACTGGAAGCTCGAGAAGTCCGAACTGGCCCAGGGCCACCCGATCACCCGCGGTGTGAGGCCCTTCCAGACGCAGGACGAGTGGTACTATCACATGCGGTTTCGCGAGCCGCCCGCCGGCGTGACGCCGATCCTGACCGCCGTGCCCCCCGATTCCACCCGCGAGCGGCCAGACGGCCCGCACAGCAACAAC
>JBJTHX010000319.1:0-8460 GCA_046094745.1 Planctomycetia bacterium | reverse complement strand
GGCGCGGCCTGGCACTGCGGCCAGCCGAGCCGGTTGCTGGCGGCCTGTTTCTCGGCGTCGGGCAGTGTCACAAACGCCTCGACCCACCAGCCGCGGATCGCGTCGCCGTGGGACGAGGCGACCCGTCGCGGCGCCATGGCTCCGGTCGAGGAGCGCGTCCGGCAGTGGTCCGAACTCGTCCGGCAGCAGGCCGCGGGGCTGGAGAAGGAGAAGTGGGCCGCCGCCGCCGCGCTCATCGGACCCCTCCAGGAGGAATTGCGCCGCGCGGTAAATCCCGCCGTGGCCGCCACGGCCGACCTCGCCGCGCTCGCCGACCCGGTCGCCGCCGGCATGGCCCGGTGCATCCGGGCCGGCCGCGAGCGGAACGCCGCCGCGTGGAACGCGGCCGCGGGGGAGGTCTACACGCTCGTTCGCGACTACCCGGCGAAGCAGACGCCCTGCGGGCAGGCGGTGTTCCGCTGGCTGCTCGCGGAGCGGCCGGAGGGGATCGACGTCGTCGACTTCCAGTGCCGCGTGATCGCCGACCAGATGGCGGCCTGGAACGGCGGCCCGCCCACGCTGGCCCTCGAGGCGATCGACATCGTGGTGCTGCGGCCGGGCTGGGGGTGGGCTGCGTTCCCCGCCGACGGCCGCGAGGTCGTGTTGCGGTTCAACGCCGCCATCGGAAAGGGAATCCTGGAGCAGCTGGGCCGCAACCTCGCCCACGTGGAGTTCATCCAGCGGTTCCGGCTCAGCCGCCTCGGCCAGGGCTGGCGGGAGACCACGGCGGGCGAGGAGGTGGCCGTGGCGCTCGTCGAGAAGGACGCGTTCCGCCGCCACGGGGTGCACTTCGACCCGTTTGGCTACCGGGGCAGTCCGACGGTGGGCCTGATGTGGCTGGTGCGGAGCGATTTCCCGGGGCTCGTCGAGCGGTTCCCGCCCGACACGTTCTTCGCCGACATGTTCATCGAGGAGTCGCGGCAGAGCGGCTGGTTCGACCCCGCCTACTTCAGCGTGAGCCAGGACGTCGGCGGAAAGGTCGCCACCGCCGCCGCCGAGAAGCTGGCCGAGTTCACCGCCCTGGCCACCGGTCCGGGCAATCCGCTCGGCTACGGCGCGCCGGCGGGGCGGCCGCGGTGGACCTGGGAGCAGCTCGTCACGTGGTATGCCCGTTCGGCGTTCGCCGCGCCGGCGGCGCGTGAGCGGCTCGCGCAGGCCACCGCGGCGGCGTGGGGCAAGACCCGGCACGACGCCTGGGCGACGGGCTATCTCGCGGTGCCCACCGATCCGGGCGCGGTCCTCGAGCCGGCGGGCCGGGCCGCCACGTTCGCGGCCTTCACCGCCATGATGGAGCGGATGCCGGCGCTCCGCGGCCGCGGCTTCCTGCCGCCGCTCCGGGCCCTCGAAGGCCTTGCCGCGGCCGACGTGCAGCCCGCCGAGCTTGCGGCGCTCGTCGCGATCCTGGCCGCCGCGCCACCCCCCGGCCCGCCGCCGCCGGCGCGGGTGCACGAGCCGCCGCTGCTCGTCCGCACGGTCACGGGGGGCCTCGCCGCGCAGGGGCGGTTCGCGGAGCTGCCCCCGCGCGCCCTGCAGTGCTGGCGGATCCTCCGCGAGAACACCAATCCGGTGTTCATGGCGGAACTGGCGGCCGTCGCCGCGGCGGCCGGGAAGGCCGGTCATCCCGAGGTGGCCGTGGCCCTGGCCGACACGGCGACCGAGCTCCTCGGCACGGCGCTGCCGGAGCAGGTCCGCACCGTGCTCGCGGCGGCCCGCACCGAGGCGCTCCTGGCCATCGGCGGCACGAATCCGGTGCCGCCGAGCGACCCGCGCTGGAGCGGCTTCGAGGCGCAGCTCGCGTTCACGGCGGGGCGACTGCAGACCGCGTGGGAGCGATACCTCGCCCGGCCGGCCATGTTCGCCGAGATGCACAAGGAGCTCGACCCCACGTTCACACTCTGGCTGATCCGGGAGAACACGCAGGCCGGCGCCTTCGACCGGGCCCGCGAGCTCGGCCAGCTCGTGCTCGGCTGGATGGAGGCGCAGCCGGCCGCCGTGGACGCGGAGTCGCAGGCCGCCGTGCTGGTGGCCTACGCCGACATCGCCAAGGCCCGCAAGGAGTATCCGCAGGCCCGCGCGCTCTACGAGCGGATCATCGCGGCGGACGTCCTCCAGGGCACCGTCGGCGCCCGCGACGCCGCCATCCGGGTGGCCGAGGTGGACCGCCTCACGCGGCAGTTCGACACCGCCCGCCAGCGGCTCGAGAAGCTGGCCCGCAGCCAGGACCGCACGCTCCAGGCCGAGGCCCTCTACGAACTGGCGATGCTCGAGGCCGACCAGGACCAGATCGAGGAGGCGGCGGCGTTCCTCGAGCAGTGCTTCACGCGCACGCCGAACCACGTCAACGGCCGCATCCTCGAGGGCCGGCTCAACCTCCTCCGCCGCAAGTTCGACGTGGCGGCGAAGGTGAAGCTCGGCGTGCTCGGCGACCGGAAGTTCCTCATCCCCGGGAAGCCGCTGGAAGTGGACCTCGAGGACCGGAACCTCGCCGTCGTGGGCAAGGCGACGCAGATCGAGATCCGGGCGTGGACCGACGGCGGCGACGAGGAGCGGTTCGGCCTGTTCCCCTTCGGCGACTCGAAGACCCGCTTCAGCGGCCAGGTGGCCACCCAGCTGGCCGCGCCCGCGAAGGGGGATCGCGTGCTGCAGGTCCGCGGCGGCGACGTGGTCCGCTACGCCTTCGCCGATCCGACGCTCGCCGGGGCCGCCCTGGGGGAGGCCGCGGCCATGACGGTGGTCACCGACGCCGAGCTGTTCGCGTCGAGCGGCGCGATCCTCGGCAAGGAGGAGCAGGAGAACCGCGCCCTCGAACGGATGATCCGCGAGCGGCTGCGGCTCGACGACGGGCTCGACCGGCGGATGGCCCTGGCAGCGGTGCGGAGCGAGGATCAGGTCAAGCCGGGCAACGGCATCAACGTCCGCGTGGTGGATGCCGACCGCAGCACGACCGGCGATCGCGACGAGGTGGAGGTGCTGGCCGCCACGGCGAGCGGCGACGCGCTGCGGCTGCGGCTCCGCGAGACCGCGGGCTTCTCCGGCGTGTTCGAGGGGGTGGTGCCGACGGGCGCCAGCCAGGCCACGGCCTTCGCCTCCGACGCCCGCGAGGGCAACGACGCCGCCTGGGTGATCGCCCCCGCCTCCGACACGCCCTGGATCGCGCAGCCCGACAGCGTGCGGCCGAAGTGGCTCGCCGTGGACCTCAACGACAACGTCCCCCTGGGCACGCTGACGGTGCGGGCGGCGGTGCCGGGCCGCAGGCTCCGCGACTTCCTCGTGCAGACCTCGATGAACGGCCGCGACTTCCGCTCCCTCGCCCAGTGGCGGGCGGACCGCAAGACGGGCTTCCGGCCCTGGGACGGTTCGCCGACCCTCGACCTCGTGCGGCTCGTCGGCGCGGAGCCGCCGGCACGGCTCGAGGACTTCGAGGCCTACCTCGACCGCGGCCGGTTCGCGAGCGACTCGCCGCTCGTGTCGCTGCCCGTCGAGACGCTGGCCGCCGCGTTCGACGCCACGGTGGGGGGCAGGGCCGACGCGCTCGGCCTCGACCGCGTCACCAACTGGTACGTCGCGCGGTGGCGGGCGGCCTTCACCGTGCCCCGCGACCAGGTGCGGACGTTCACGCTCCACCCGCGGAGCCCGCGGACCCACGCCCGCTACCTGCTCGCGGTCGATGGTGTCGTCCCGGGCAATCCCGAGCAGCCCCTCGCGGTGACGTCCCGGCTCGACGCCGGCCCGCACCGCATCGAGATTTACGCCCTCGCGCACCGTCCCGACGGCCTCGACTTCGAACTGCGGTACGACGTGCCCGAGGCGCCGTTCGTGGCGGCCGTGCCGCGGCAGTTCTTCCCGGGGCCCGCCGACCCGGGCATCCGCGAGCGGTTCGCCCAGCCGCCGGCCGAGGTCAGGGCCGCGGAGGACGGCGGGCGGTTCACCGTCGCCTTCGCCGCCGGCGCGCGGGCCCGCGTGGTGCGGCTCCTGATCGCCGACTACGAGTCCGACGCCCCGGCGGTCGAGAGCCTGGCGCTCACGGACGCGGGCGGCGACGCGATCCTGCCCACGGCACGGAGCTTCCGCGACCTGGCGGAGAACGACACGCTCGAGATCATCCCGGGCGACCGGATCACGGTCAGTTACGACGACCCGACCGTGATCACGCCCACGCGGGCGCGGCAGGATCGCGTCCTCACCGCCACCTTCACGCACGCCGAGCTCTCCGCCGCCTTCGTCGAGTTCGCCGCCGGAGAGCAGGGGCGCCGGGCGACCTACATCCCCATGCGCCGCTTCAAGCCGGGCGACACCGTGAAGGTGTTCATCAACGACCCCGACATGGACGTCTCCGACGAGGCCGATACCGTGGCTTTCACCGTGGCGGCCGGTGACGGGCCACCGACCGCGCTCGAGGCGCTGGAGACGGAACCGCACTCCGGCGTCTTCCTGGGCACGGTGTTTCCCGTGGCGACCGAGCCGCAGCGGCCGGCTGACATCCGCGTGGCGGCCGGTGCGCCGCTCGTGCTCGTCTACCGCGACCGCGACAACACCGACCCCGGCATCCCCTGGGACCGCATCGGCCGCGTCGCGCAGATCGGCAGCGAGGCACCGGAGTTGCGCGTCTACGACGTCGCCAGCCGGCCGCTCGACGCCGCGGAGGTGGCGGCCGCCGCCGCGTCCGCGCCGGTTCGCCGCATCGACGAGTTCGTGCCCGTGACCCGCGAGCTCGTCGCGGTCCGCCCGGCCGAGCCGGCGGCCACGGGTCGGGCCGCGACCGCGCTTGTCGACGGCCCGCTGCTGGTCGAGTTGCTCGCGCCGCGTATCGCCCAGAGCCCGAACAGCGTCGCGGAGATCTACGTGCAGACCGCGGCGGGCCGCCGCGCGCTCGGCCGCCCGATCGCGGCCGGGGAGTTTCCCCTCGACGCGCCGGGCACGATCCGGCTCCGGTCGCATCCGGGGGTGCCGCGGGCCTTCGAGCCCCCGCCGGGCGCCGCCCGGGTCGTCGTCCGCGGCGACCAGGACGCGACCGACGCGGTGTCGGCGGGCCGGTTCACGTTCCCCGTGGTCATGCAGCTCGGCGGCCTGCCGCGGGGCTCGCTGGCCGAGGTCGAGTATCGGCTCGACGACAGCGAGCGGCCACCCGCGCTGCAGATCCGCGGCGATGACACGATCCACGTGGGGCACCGGTTCCGTACGGAGAGCGGTGCGGAGCGGTGGATCGTGCAGGAGGTCGCGCTCACGAGCGACGCCGCCTTCGACGTCATGGACCGCCGCTACCAGGAGCCGGTCAACGCGACGTTCGTCGGTGACGTGCTGCACGTGCGGGTCATTCAGCCCGGCCGCGACACCGGCGACGACAAGGACACGGTGCTGGTCGCCGCGCGGTCGGGAACGTCCGCCCTCGAGCTGCCGCTCACGGAGACCTTCGGGCACTCGGGCATCTTCAAGGGCACGCTGCGGCTCGCCATCCCCGGCGTCGCCGGCACCGACGCTGGCGACGGCCGCACGCTGCCGGTCGGCTTCGGCGCCGAGGTGCGGCTGACGTACGACGCCGGCCGGAACGCGGCCCTCGTCCGGACCGTCTCGATCTTTCCGGGGGGCGACGGCGAACTCGTGCCCTTCACGAAGCAGTTCAATGACGCCGAGATCGCCGTGCAGACGCAATTCACCGTGGCCGAGGCCTGGTTCGAGCTGGCCAAGCGGCACCGAGAGCTCGGCCAGGAGAGCCTCGCCCGCCGCGAGATCGCCCAGGGCAAGAAGCTGCTCGAGGAGGCGATCCGCGACTACCCCAACACGGCCACGCGGGCCCAGGCCGACTACCTGCTCGCGAACCTGGCGTTCGAGTTCTCCAAGGACGCGGCGAACGAGGAGATCGCCCGCCAGCACGCGCTCGAGGCCGTGAGCCGCTTCAGCGACATCGTCGCCAGCCATCCCGACAGCGAATACGCCCCCAAAAGCCAGTACAAGAAGGCCCTCGTGCTCGAGCGGCTCGGCCAGATGGACCAGGCCTGCGAGGAGTACGTCAAGCTCTCTTACCGCTACCCGGACAACGAGCTCGTGGCGGAAACGATCGCCCGGCTGGGGCAGTACTTTCTCTCCAAGGGCAAGGAGTTCGACGATGCCGCCGCCGCCGCGACCGATGCGGTGGAGCGGGAGAAGGTGGTGCTCAAGGGGCGGGAGATGTTCACCACCGCCGCGCAGGTGTTCGGCCGGCTCGGCGAGCGGTTTCCGCAGCACGCCCTCGCCGGCAAGACGGCGATGCTCTCGGCCCAGTGCTTCCTGCGGGCCAAGGATTTCCCGCGGGCGATCGCGGGCTTCGAGGCGATCGTGACCCGCGGGTCCGCGGACAAGGACCTGCTCGCCGAGGCGATGTACTGGGCGGGCGAGGCGAACCTGCAGCGCAAGGACCCGCGGAACGCCTACCGGGCGTTCAAGAAACTCACCTGGGACTATCCCGAGAGCAAGTGGGCGAAGTTCGCCCGCGGCCGGCTCACCGAAGAGGCCATGGTGACGGTCGAGGCGGCTGAGAACCGCGACCGCTGACCACCCGTTCTCACCGGTAGAACTCCAGTTCCCCGACGCCCTGCGAGCGGCCGTCGCCGTGAACGTGGCAGCCGAGCACGGTCGCCTTCACCGGCGCGAACTCGAACAGCCGCCAGAACTGGTCGTTGTCGATGGCCGCGCCGAGCACGTCGCCGCCGGTCGCGCGGAGCCCGGACGGCTCGTTGCGGAACACGGCCAGCCGCCGCGTCACCTCCGACTGCCGTCGGGCCACGTCGTAGGTGGCCGCCAGCGAGACCTGCACCGCCTCGCGGTTCCGCTGCGTGACCCACTGCCCCGTGAACGGGTCGCCGGCGTGCCAGTTCGGCATGTCCCAGCGCCGGCCGTTGACCGCGTCGTAGCCGCTGCCCGCGGGCAGCCATGGCCCCTTGCGTTGCTCGATGTCCGGGTTCGGCGACCAGATCCGCGTCTCCTTCATCGCCCCCGCAGCTCCCTGGTCCTCCTCGAGCTCGATGTCGAGGTCTTCGGCCGCCGCGTCGCCTGCCACCGTCGCCGCCGCGTCCGGCGGCCGCACGAACAGGACGTTCGGGCCGGGCCAGGCGATGGCGTGCATCGAGCACTCGGCCACCTCGAGCCCCCCGCGCGGCTCGACCCGCACGACGCCCCCCGCCGCGACGGGCAGATCGACCGCTCGCCAGGCCGGCGTGGGCAGATCGAGGATGAACTCCGTCTTGTCCGCGCCGGCCCGCAGGATCACGGCGGGCGGCGCGGCATCGGCCGGCCGTCGGTAGACGAGGTGCACGACGGCCTCGCGGTCCGGCGGCGCGGCCAGCTCGATCGGCTCGCCCACGGCGTGGAACTCGCGGCCGTGCGCCGGCCGGCCCGCACCGCCCGGCCGCCAGGCGGCGATCTCCCGCGCCCCGAGCCGCCGCCGGGCCACGGCGAGCGTGTCGGGCTCGCGGGAGAAGACGGGCTCCGGCAGCGCGCGGACGTCGGCCGCGGCACCCGGCTCGTGCCGCTCGCGATCGGCGGCCGCCGCCACGTCGGTCCGCCGCAGCTCGCGTCCGCCGGCATCCACCGCCACCAGCACACCATCGCTCGTGCCCACGAGGAGCGTGTCGGCCGCGGCCGCCACGCGCGGCCCCACGCCGCCGGTGGCGATCCGCCACGCCTCGGTGCCGTCGGGCCGCAGGGCCACGACGCGGCCGTCGTCGAGCCCCACCACGGCCAGCGGCCCCGCGTCGATCACCGCCGCCGACACCGCCCCGGCGAGACCGACCCGGCGGAACCCGGTGCCGTCGCACAGGGTGACCATGCTCCGCGTGGCGAACAGGGCGAGCGAGCCCGAGGGATTGATCCACGCGCCGACGCCGTCGGTGGGGGCGGTCTCCGGGCCCGTGCTCGCGCCGCGCGGGGCCGCAATCTCCCGGGCCACGATGCGGCCGCCCGCATCCACCACGGCCATCCGGTTGGTGACGTCGAACATCGCCGTCCGCCTGCCCCCCGCCGACACCGCGGCGAATCCCGCGCCGCAGGCATGGTCGGCCGGCTCGCCGCGGAGTTCCCAGACGACGGCGCCGCTGGCCGCATCGACGAGAAAGCTCGCGCCCCCCTCGTTGCGCTCGAGCGGCTGCCGCATGTTCTCGTAGCCCGGGGGCCGGGTGTCCATCGTGAAGAACAGCCGGCTCGAGTCGGCCGCAAACGCCATGGCGGTGGGAAACCGCGGCGCCCAGACCTCGAACGTCTTGCGGACGTGCGGCAGGTCGTCGAAGAACGACCAGCGATCGTCGGTCTCCGGCACGGCCGCGCCCAAGAGCACGCCGCCCGGCCGCCCCGCCGCCAGCGTGCGGCCGTCGGGCGCGACCGCGAAGCCGCCGCGGCCGCCGTGCGGGCCGAGCCGTCCGGCGGCCTCGTCGAACACGGTCCGCTCCACCT
>JBJTHX010000318.1:0-4555 GCA_046094745.1 Planctomycetia bacterium | reverse complement strand
GGGCAGCAGGATGGCCCGGCCCGGTCGAGGGCATCGAGGACCTGCGCCTCGGTGATCAGGTCGCGGAGCACGATCGGCGGCTGGGGCGACTCGCCGGGCTTGGCGGCGGGGAAGATCGCCAGCACGGGGATCGACTTGCTGTCGAGGCTCTCGAGCATCTGCTTGATCTCGGGCGACCCGTCCGTCCAGTCGGCGAGCATCGGCACGACGCCGTTCTTCTCGATCGCCGCCTTCACGCGGTTGGTCTCGATCGCCGTCGCCAGGTTGAACTTGCAGGTCGGGCACCAGTCGGCGGAGAAGTCGACCATCACCGTGGCCCCGGACTTCCGCAGTTCCGCAAGCCGGGCCCGGCTGAACGGCTGCTCCCACTCGATCAGCGACTTCACCGGCCCGAGGAGGAGGAAAGCCGACGTGCCGACCGCCGTGGCGATCACCGCCGCCTGCACCCAGCGGCCGAAGCCGACGGTTCCGCTCGTCTCCTGGGCCCGGCCGACCCACCAGCAGGCCATCCAGATCCCGACAAGCATCACGAACGTGGGCACGAACCAGTCGTGCTGCAGGAACGTGAACAGGTAGGCGACCGTGCCGAGCATCACGAAGCCGAGCAGTTCCTTGAACGTGGCCATCCACGCCCCCGGTCGCGGCAGGAAGCGGACCAGGCCGGGGAACAGGCCGACGAGGATGTAGGGCAGGGCCATGCCGGTGGCGATCGCGCCGAACACGGCGTAGGTGACCAGCGTCGGCTGCGTGAGCGTGAACCCGAAGACCGGGCCGAGGAACGGACCGCTGCAGGGCGTGGCCAGGACGGTGCTCAACACGCCCTTGAGGAACGCCCCCGCCGGCCCCTCCTGCGACTGCACGTGGCCCGCCTTCTCGCCGATGAAGCCCGGGATCGGCAGTTCCCAGATGCCGAGGAACGCCAGCGCGAACGCGAACACGATGCCCAGCATCGCGATGTTGAACGACGCGGAGGTGAACTGCTCGCCCCAGGCGAGGTTCGCCGTGCCGAGGCCGACGTTCGCCGCCACGCTCGCCGTCGCCAGCGCGAAGAACACGGCGAACAGGCCGGCGCAGTACCAGAGGTTCATCTCGAACACCTCGCGCCGGGCCCGGCCCGATTGCTGGGCGAACGACATCAACTTCAGGCCGAGCACCGGCAGCACGCAGGGCATGAGGTTGAGCAGCAGGCCGCCGGCAAGGCCCATCAAAAGCGCCACGGGCAGCGACAGCGACCCGCCGCCACCGGCCGTTTGGACCACGGGCGACGCGCCGGCCGCGACCGGGGCGGGCCGGGCCGGGCGGATCTCGGCCGGCTTGCCGGCCGCCTCGGCGTAGCGGGCCTCGGCGAACTCGATGGCCGCCGGGCCGTCTCCGAGCCGGGCGGTGATCCGCAGGCCGGCGGGCGGATCGCACGATTCACCGCTGCAGGTCTGGAAGCCGAGCAGGGCCTCGACGAGGCCCGGGCCGGCGTCCGCAAGCACGAGATCGAGGGCGACATCGCCCTCGACGGCTCCTGACGAGGCGAGTTCGGGAGCCGTCGCCGGCGTGACCTCGGCGGCTTCGACGGCCGCGATCCGCAGCGTCGAAGCCGCGCCGATCGCGACGATCGTCGGCTTGCCCTGGCCGATGCCGCTCGTGCCCGTCGACGACGGCGCGTAGAGGTGCCAGCCCTCCTCCGGGACAAGCCTGACCGACAGGCGGCGGCCGTTCGCGCCGCTAGCCGCCACCTCGACCCGGGCGTGCGTCCGCTCGGGAACGTGCGTCTGGGTGGCCGCCGCGCCGGCCGGGAGGGCGGTGAAGGCGATCGTCTCCGGCGGCAGGCAGGCATTGTCGCGGCACAGTTGCAGGCTCACCGCGCCCCGCACCCCGCCGGCGCCGGCGGTCAGGGGAGCCCGCCAGGTGACGGTCCCCGCGTGCTCCTCGATCACCAGGCCCTTCCAGGCGGGAACGTCGTCCGCGGCCCGGCTGGTGGCCGGCACGTCGGGCACGAACGGGCCGGCCAGGCTGCGGGACGCGTCGGGATCGAGGCTGATCCGCGTCGGCCGCGGTCCTCCCGGTTGCTGCGTGACCGAGTAGAGGTGCCAGCCCTCCTCCAGGGTGGCCGTCACCGCCAGGATGTCCGCACCGCCGGCCGTGCCCGGCTCGATCGCGGCGGTCACCTGCACCGGAGCGCCGAGAGTCGCCTGGACGGCAGCCAGCGGGTCGACCGACACCTTTTCGGTCCCGCCGCGCGCGCCGAAACGCGCGGCAAGATCCTCGGCCATGGCGGCCGCGGGCAGCCAGGCCGCCAGCACGAAAATCGCCCGCCATGCGGGACTTCCGCTTCGAACCATGCGTTCCTTCACCGCCGCCGACCCCCGTTCCCTCGGGGATTTCGACTCTGAAAGTCTACAAACTGCAATTTTGCAGGGTCAAATCGCCCCGCCTTCACTGATCGGGGCAATCGTCGCAAGTTCATGCAGGGCTTCGGGCAACGCTTCCAGGAGCCGGTCAATCCGCTCGAGGACCGCCCCCGGCCGGGCGAAGGCGCGGCCCTCGTCGAGGATCCAGCCAAACCAGTTGTCGAGCCCGAAGACGACGCCGCTGGCGTGGAACAGCGGGATCGTCCCGCGTTCCGCGGCCGGCAGCGGCCGCCACGCCTCGTAGGCCGCGACCGCATCGGCCCAGTGGGCGAGGAGGCCGTGGCCCTGGCCCCCGGGCCGCCGCCAACTGCCCAGCAGCCGGGCGATGTCCGCCGCGGGGCTGTCGTGGCCGGCCGCGTGGAAATCGATGAACCCGGCGACGCGGTCGGCCGGCGCGGCCGCGAAGAGCACGTGGTCCGCCCAGACGTCGCGGAGCACCGGTTGCACGGGCTGGGAGCCGGGCCGCAGGGCGGCCAGCCGCTCGAGCGCGGCGTCGCCGCCGGCGGACGCGAATGCCCCGACCGCCCGGTCGAGCCGCTCCATGACCGCCACCGCCAGCGGTTCGTCGGCCACGGGCCGGCGCAGCCGCTCGCGCCGCGACCGCCACGGGGTGGCGGCAAGCGCGTGGGCCCGCCCGATGCGGTGGTCGAGCCCAGGAGCCCGGGCCATCGTCGCAGCCTGGCCCGGCAACGTGGCGGCGGCCAGATGCAGTCGGGCGAGCGCGGCGAGGGCGGCGGCCGCCTGCGCGGGGGTCGGCGTCGCGGTCGGGGCGCCCGCCACGAAGCGGACGAGCTCCCACAGCCGCCCGCCGCGGTCGGCGACGAGCGTGCGGCCGTCGGCGGCGGCCGTCACGTCCGGGGCCTCGACGATGCCCGCCGCCCGGAGGTGGGCGGCGAGGCCGTGCACCCACGCGGCCCGCGCCGGGCTCGTGCCCGCGGCGAACGACTTGAGCACGAAGCGGCCGCCGGCCGACCGCACCTCGTGGACGCTCGCGCCGCTGAAGCCCGTCGCCCCGAGCGGCGCGATCTCGCAGCCCGCCGTGCCGAGCCATGCCGCGGCCAGCGACCGGACGTCGTGGTCGTCGGTCGGCACGCGCACGGCGGTGAACTCGTCCGGACGATTGGTCTGCATCGGCTGCCATGCTACGCTTTCGCACGGCGCGGAGAACGGCTCCTGCGCGTGGCTTTTGGATTCCATGGGCTCCGCATGCGGCTCGTCGTCGCGGTCGTGAAGCCGGCGCAGGTGGAGAGCGTCAGGCAGGCGCTGGCTTCGGTGCACGTCACCCGGCTGACCGTCTGCGACGCCCACGGCTACGGTCCGGAGCCCGCCGGCGCCGTGCGGCAGGAAGTGATGCTCGAGATCGCCGTCAACGAGGATTTCGTGAGCCGCACCGTGCAGACGCTGTCGGCGGCGCTGGCGGCCGGTGGCACGGCGGCGCAGGCCCGCGTGTTCGTGCTGCCGATGGACGATGCCGTGCAGCTCTACCGCGCCGTCCGCGGGCCGGAGGCCCTGTGACCGCCTCCCGCATCCTGCTCGTGTCGCCAGACCTGATGGTGGGCAGCCGGCTCGCCGGCCTGGCGCGGGCCTGCGGCGCGGCCTTCGAGCAGCGGCACGGCCCCGACGCCTCCGCGGCCGGGTTCGACCTGGTGATCCTCGACCTGCAGGGCCTCCGCGAGGCGGTCGCCGCGGCCGTGGGCCGGCTGCGGGAAGTGCCGGGGGAGGGACGGCCGCCGAAACTCGTCGCCTTCGGGCCCCACGTCGCCACCGCGCTGCTCGACGACGCGCGGGCCGCGGGGGCCGACGCGGTCGTCAGCCGCGGCGAAATCCTCGGCTCCTTCGCCGCGGTCCTCGAGCGGCTGTGCGGCTGATCAGACGGCGTCGCCCGCCGGCTCGTCGAGCACGACCTCGTCGAGTTCCGTGCCGTCGACGTCCTGTCGCAGGAGCAGGTAGGCGGCCGTCGCGATGGCCCAGAAGTAGCCCCAGCCGAACGACGAGAGCAGCGTCTCCAGGCCGCGGTTCCAGAATGCGATCGCCCGGGCGCCCCAGGCGGCCGCGGGCGCCGCGTCGGTGAGGCCCGCGAGCACCGCGGCCGTGGGGGGGGGGGCCCTGCCGCAGCTGGTCGCCCACAACGCCCGCGACCCCGTGGCAGCGGC
>JBJTHX010000317.1:0-4568 GCA_046094745.1 Planctomycetia bacterium | reverse complement strand
CGGTCATTCGCCGCCCGCGGCGGGCGGCGCGAAGACGCGGAGCCGGCCGTCCTCGATCCGCCAGGCCAGGCCCAGCGGTGCGACGACGCGGTCCAGCAACTCGTCCCTGGAGGCGTTCTGCACGTCGAGGCTGACGATCTCGCGGGTGGCGAAGCCGCGGCGGTGCGGCCCGCGGCGAGATCGTGCCGCTCGACGCCAACCTGCCGCCCCCGCGCGGCGACGTCGCGAAGCGTCCTCAGCAGAAGCCCCGGGATCGCAAGCCGGCTGGCGACGTGAAGGAAGTATTCTCGCTCCGCGCCGCCGCCCCGCTCGACGAACTGGCGGCGACGGTCGCCGGCCGGCTGGGACTGGGGCTCGATCTCGACCGCGAGTCGCTCTCCGCCCGCGGCATCGCCACCCGCGAGATCGTCCGCCTCGACGTGCAGAACGCCTCCAGGGACGAGTTGCTGGACCGCGTCGTCGCACCGCTGGGCCTGGCCTGGCGGATCGAGGACGGCCGGCTCCGCGTCTTCGCGCCGCCCGCCGCGGGCGGCGAATGACCGCGACCGCCCCTGGTCAGCGGCGGCCGGACCGGCCGCGGACGGCCTCCAGGTTCCGCCGCGACGGCTCGTGGGACGGATCCCGCTTGAGCGCCTCGGCGTAGGAGTTGGCCGCGTCGGCGAACTCGCCCTGCTGGGCCTGGGCCACGCCCCGGTTGAACCAGGCGCGGACGTCCTTCGGGTCGTGGCGGATCGCCTGGTCGAAGTCGAATTCCGCCTTCCGGGGCTGCTCGGTCCCCAGGTAGGCGAGGCCGCGATTGAGATAGGCGAGCATGAACGTGCGGTCGCGGCGGATCGCCGAGGCGTAGGCGTTGATCGCCTCCAGCGGACGATCGAGCTCCATGAGCGTAAGGCCGCGCCACAACTCCGGCCGCGGATCGTCGTAGGCGATCCCGGCGGCATCCTCGAAGTCCTCCAGTGCGATGCCGTGGAGGCCCAGGTGGAACCAGGCGATCCCGCGCCGCAGGTAGAGCTCGGGGTCCTGCGGGTCGATCGCCAGGCCGTTGGAGCAGGCCGCGACGGCTCCCTCGAAATCCCCAAGCCGGCGGGAGACGACGCCCAATGCCAGGTGGGCGATGGTCAGCTTGGGGTCGAGCCGGATCGCCGCCCGCAACTTGCCGCGGGCTCCCCCCAGGTCACCCTTGAGATCGAGTTGCTCCGCTTCGGCGACGAGCTGCTCGGCCGGCGTGGGCTCCCAGGCGTCACGGGACTCGAACCGGTCGCGGGCGGGCTCGCGTGGCTCGGCGCGGGCCCGGTCGGTCGGCGGCCGCCGCTCGGCGGGCCTGCCGGGAGCAGTCGTCTCGGGAAACGGCACGGGCAGCCGGGGCGTCGGCTTGGTCGGCGGGACGGCCGTCGGCTCGGCCGCCGGCGTCGTCGGAGCGGGAGCGGGAGCGGCGGGCTTGGAGGCTGGCGGCTTCGGCTCCGCGCGGCCGAACGGATTGAGTTCGTCCGCGAAGGGATCGTCTTCCGGCACACCCTGGTTGGCCTGCAGGCCACCGAGCGGCACGAGCATCGCGACTACCAGGATCAGGGCCCGCGCAGCCTCGGCGGCGCGGCCGACGGGCGGCACCGGTGGCGACGCAACGGTGAAACACTGGCTCATAAAGATGGAATCCCTGGAAAAGATCGGCATGATCGGTCGGGGCGTCGGCGGTCGCCGGGGCCGCCGCGGCCCGACCGGTCCAACCGTCGCGACCCCACCCCGGCCGAGCCGGGGAGCGGCCGCCCTCACGCGGGCTGGGAGCCCAACAGGCCTCCCAACCGTTTCTGGATGCCCTCCTTGATTCGGCCCGCGAACAGCCCCGCCATGCCCGGCACTTCGACCCGCACAATCAGTTCCTCTTCGCGGACATCGACCTCGCTGCCGATCGGCATGCCCAGCACGGACAGCTGAAGGCGGAGCAGATCCTCTCCCTCCCAGCTGGCCTCGATCTCGCCCACCTTGTCGGCATATTCGTCACGAGCCCGCACGATCGCCGCGTCGAGCCGGCGCCGGGCCTCGTCGCGGCCGACGCTGTGGGGCACCCGCACTTCGAGCGATTTCACGTTCCGCCTCCGGGACTGGTTCCGACGGCGGATGCGTTCGCCGCTCCGCATAGACTAACAAGCTCCGCGACCCGTTTCCCGCACACGGCGCCCAACCGGCCGCCGCTGCAGGCCGCCGACCGGACGCCGACCAGGTCGGGGCCGCAGCCGACGGCCGCGCGGACGGTCGCCGCCGTCAGGCCTCCGGCCAAGACGACCCGCATCCCGGCGGTCTGGGCCAGGCGCACCCAGTCCGCGACCCGCGCGGCCGCACCGGGGTCGGCCAGGATCGCCGGGCCCGACTTGTCGAACGTGTCCAGCAGAAAGATGCGGCACCCCGTGGCGGCGGCGGCGGCAACGAGCAGTTCGGGGGGCGGCGCGGAGGCCGCGGGCCAATCGGCGTACGCCACCGCCACCGGGTCGACGCCCGGCGGTAGGCCACGACCGAGCGCCGCAAGCGCCGCGCGGCAGTGGTCCGCGGACGTGCCTGCCGGCCCGGCCTTCACCGCGACCGGGGGCACGGCCTCCGCCGGCAGCAGCCCGATCACCCGACGCACGCGATCGTGGATCGTCTCCGTCCCGTCGGCAAGTTCGCCGCACGCGAGGGTCCAGGCCGCCCGGCGGCCCACCACCGCCGCGACGCCGGCGGCCACGGCCGGGTCAGCCGCCCCGAGCGGACCATGCAGCGGCTCCTTCACGTCGATGATCGTCGCGCCGCCACGGAGCGCCTCGACCGCCTCGGCCGCACCGCGGACGCTGACGAGCAGGCCACCGCGTGGCGGCGCCGGCCACCAGCGAACGTCACGGCGATCCTCCACGGGGGCACTGCTCACCGGCCGGCCTCCACCGGCCGCGGCTCGCCCGCCGCCGCGTCCCGCTTGGCCGCCAGGAGCCGCTCGGCGAGCCGCTTCGTGACCTCCATGGAGAGGGGCTCGCACCAACGCCCGTCGATGACCACGTGGCCGTCGGCCCAACTCCCCCAGGGAGCGAACGCCGGTCGCGACTGCCACTCACGAGCCCGCTCGGCCAGCCGGATGACCACCGTGCCCACGCGCCGCGATGCATCGGCGCGCGCGTCCGCGAGGGCCTGGGATCCAGGGAACACGCACTCCACGATCTCCAGGGGCACGTCGTGGGCCGAGCGGGGCGCGAGCCGGATTCGCACCGCGCCGCCGCGCCGTTCGAGGCGGGGCGCGGCGGCCGCCGCCAGCAGCCCACCGGTGAGTCCGACCACGACGGCCCCCGCGGCGCCGAGCGTCCACGCGACCCAGGGCGGCGCGCCGGAGGCCCGCGCGACGGCCACGGCCGCCACGGCCGCCAGGGCGCAGACCGCCAGGCCGACCACCGCCGGCCGCGGGTTGCTGCGCAGCCACACTTCCACCGGTTCCGCCGCCACCGTCATCGTGCTTTCGGTTTCCCCACGCGTGACATACGATTTTTCGCGGATCGATCAACCCACAGGCGACTTTCGCCATGCACGACCCTGTCCGGCCCGTGGAGGCTCACGACTCATCGCCGCGGCGCGATCCGACGCTGTTCCTCGTGGCGGCGGCGCTCGCGGCCTACGCCCTGGCCGCCCTGCTCGGCTGGCCCCAACATGGTCGTGATTTGCTGGTCGCCACACAAGCCGCCCACCATGCCGCCGACGCGGCGGAGCCGGCCGCCGACCATGCGGCCGACCACGGCACCACCTCGCCGCCGCTGGCCACCGTGATCCCGTTCGTGCTGTTGTTGGCGGCGATCGCCGTGTTCCCGCTCACGCCGGGCCTGGCGCACTGGTGGGAACACAACTCGAGCAAACTGCTGGTCGCGGGCCTGCTCGGCCTGGCGACGCTCGTCTACTACACGTTCCTCCACCGGCACCCGGTCCATCTCCACTTCCCCGCGCATGCCGTCGTGCCGGCGGCGGCGGCGGGCCCATCGTGGAGCACCTCCGCCACGATCCTCGCCAACGCGCTGCTCTCGGAGTACGTGCCGTTCATCGTGCTGCTGTTCGCGCTCTACTGCATCACCGGCGGCGTCCGGATCGAGGGCGACCTCGCCGCCACGCCCACGGTCAACACCGCGTTCCTCGGGATCGGCGCCCTGGCGGCCAGTTTCATCGGCACGACCGGCGCGGCGATGCTCCTCGTGCGGCCCCTGCTCGAGACCAACCGCGAGCGGAAGATCGTGGCCCACACGCTCGTGTTTTTCATCTTCCTGGTCTGCAACTGCGGCGGCTGCCTGCTGCCGATCGGCGATCCGCCGCTGTTCCTCGGCTACCTGGAGGGCGTGGACTTCCTGTGGACGATGTCGCTCTGGAAGCCGTGGCTGGTCACCAACGGCCTGCTGCTGGTGGTCTACTGGCTGTGGGACACCTTCCTCGCGCAGCCCCGCGAGCGGGCGGCCGACATCATCCGCGACGCCCGCCTGGCCGGCCCGCTGAAGATCAGCGGCCTGTGGCCCAACGCCCCGCTCATGGCCGGCGTGATCGCGGCCGTCGCCCTGCTCGACCCCTCGAAGACC
>JBJTHX010000316.1:0-5468 GCA_046094745.1 Planctomycetia bacterium | reverse complement strand
CCCCCGGGCCGCGCCCCGATCGCGTGGTCGGCGGCGTAGCGGCCCGCCACCTCGCGCATCCGCTCGGCTCCGAGGGCCGCGGTCGATCGCTCCATGTCGACCACCGTGCCGTCGCGGGAGAAGCAGTCGGTGATCCGCCGCCGCCACTCGAGCAGCGAGGCGGCGTCCTGCGGGCTGTTCTTCCAGGCCACCACCTCCGGCAGGCCCGTCCGCCACGTGAAGCTCGCCGCGCCGCGCGGCGTCAGGAACCGGGAGCCGGCCGGCACGTGGTCGCGCACCCAGTCGCAGGCGTCGACCCAGGCGGCGGCGGCGACCTTCGTGTCCGCCCGCGATGCGATCGCCACGCGGCCCGGCAGCGGCCAATGCCGCGACTGGACGACGAGATCGAGCACCAGCGCGGCGACCACGAGCCCGCGGACCAGCGCCGGCCGGCCCGGCAGCGCCCGCCCGCAGGCGGCGGCGTCGACGAGCAGGGCCGCGGCGCTCGCGGCCAGCGTGAAGGGCACCACGACGTCGGCCAGCCGGAACCAGTAGAACCGCAACAGGCCGATCGCGAGGTCCGGCAACAGCGGCTCGGCCGCGGCGATCAGGCACCCGACCAGGGAGATCGACAGGGCCGTCTCCCTGAAGGCCGCCACCCGCGTGCGGGCCGGCGTGGCCGGGACGATGCGGTGCATGATCACGCCCAGCAGGATCGCCAGCAGATGCCGGGCGACCATCGCCTCGGGAAACGTCCCCGGCAGCAGGTGATGCGGAAGCCGTTCCGCCACATAGATCCGATTGGCCGCGGCCCGCCCGGCGGCGTCGACCCCCGCGGAGAGTCCGAGCGTTGGCACGACCCCGCACGCGGCCAGTACCAAGCCCCCCACCACCAAGCCACCGCGGAGGGCGGGATGCATGGACCGGCCACGGAAGGAGAGCTCGGTGCGCTCGCGTCGGGGAGGCGGGTGGGTCGGCGTGAGGATCGCGAGCGTGTCAGCGAGCGAACTCATGCCGCCCGGCCGCCGGCCCAATCGGATCGACTCACCATCAGCCGAGATCCGCTCCCGCAGCCACGTCAGCCCGACCGCGACGAGCCCCCATCCACCCACGATCGGGTGGAACGCCGTGGCCCCGCCGAGCAGGAACACGGCCGTGGCAAGCCGGCCACGGGCCCACTCGCCGATCGCCGGCAGGACCAGCGCCCAGGCGAACACCTTCGCCTCGCAGCCGCCGATCACCCATTCCCCGGCCGCCGTCGTGTACCGCAGCGCGACGGCGAACAAGCCGGCCGCGAGCAGTCGTCCCCACGCGGTCGACACGAGCGGCGCGACGGCGTGCCGAAACCCGCCGGCCAGCGCCAGCCAGCCGAGCCAGCGGCCGATCCACGCGCCCGCATCCAGGCCGCACGCGGCGAGGACGGGCCCCATCAGGCGGTAGAAGATCGTGTGGGCGTCGGGCGTGGACAAGAACCAGTCGCCGCCGCCGTAGGTCGGCTCGGCGTGGTACAGCGCCTTGGTGAGATAGACCGTCTCGTTGACGTCCGGCGTGGGCCAGGCGCCCGAGGCGGCGAACACGAGGAGCATGACGGCCGTCTCCGCGAGGGCCGCACCGCGGCCGCCCTGCGGCCCGCGATGCCCCGGGGAATGCCCCCCTTCGCTTTCACTCGCCATGCGCCGCACCTATAACCTCGTCGGTCCCGCGATCGTCTTCCGCCAACTCCAGCGTAACCGAAGCCCATGTCGCCACCCGAAGCCGCCTCCGCCAGATTGCCCGCGCCGCTCGGCCCTCGGACCGCGGCCCGCGGCGCGGCCCTGCGACAGGCCGTCACGGAGGAGACGCTGGGCATCGTCGGATCGCCGTTCGCCCTGGCCGGGAAACTCGTGGAGCGGGCCGGCTTCGACGCCATCTACCTCTCCGGGGCGGCCTTCTCGGCCGGCAGTCTCGGCGTTCCCGACATCGGCCTGTTCACCCGCGAGCAGCTCGTCGAGCAGACCCGGATCCTGGCCCGCGCCGTCACGATCCCGCTGGTCGTCGACGCCGACACGGGCTTCGGCGGCCCGAGCGAGGTCGAACAGACCGTGCGGCTGCTCGAGGAGGCGGGCGCCGCGGCGATCCAGCTCGAGGACCAGGCCGGCGGGCCGGGAGCGGGCGGCAAGCGGTGCGGTCACGTCGCCGGCAAGGAACTGCTGTCGCCCGAGGCGATGCAGGAGAAACTCGCGGCCGCGGCGGCGGGCCGCCGTGATCGGGGCACCGTGATCATCGGCCGCACCGACGCCCGCGGCGTGCTGGGCCTCGACGACTGCCTGCGCCGGCTCCACGCCTACCGCGCGGCGGGTGCCGACTGGCTGTTCCCCGAGGCCCTTGCGTCCCGGGACGAGTTCGCCCGCGTCGGCCGTGAGTTCGCCGGCGCGGACACGCCGCTCCTGGCCAACATGACCGAGTTCGGCGTCGGGCCGCTCATCTCGATCCCCGACCTCGCGGACGCCGGCTTCGCGGCGGTGCTGTATCCCGTCACGCTCCTGCGGCTGGCGATGAAGGCCATGGAGGCGGGCCTGGCCGTGATCGCCTCGGAGGGCACGCAGGAGAGCCTGCTCGACCTGATGCAGTCCCGCGAGGAGCTCTACGATCTGCTGGGCTACGACCCACGGCATCCGGAACGGCACGCCGCCGGCCCCGCCGCCGCCCTGGAGGACCAGCCGTGACCGCCCCCGCACCGAGCGCGGCCGACGTTGCCAAGGGGCTCGCCGGCGTCGTCGCCGGCAGCACGGCCATCTCGTCGCTCGTCGGCACGCTCCGCTACCGGGGCTACGACATCGAGCCGCTCGCTCAGGCCGGCGACTTCGAGGAGGTGGCCTGGCTGCTGCTGCACGGCGAGCTGCCCACCGCCACAGAACTCGCGGCCTTCCGCGGGCGGCTCGCCGCCGCCGCCCGGGGGCTCGACCCCGCGGTGCTCGACGCCCTCGGCCGGCTCGCCGCCGCGCGGCCCGACGCCGCGCCGATGGACGCCCTGCGGACCGGCATCAGCATGCAGGGCCTCGTCGAGCGGGACAACCTGCCCGGCCCCCGGCCGGCGCTCATCGCCCAGGCCGAGCGACTCCTCGGCCAGACGCCGGCGATCCTGGCCGCGTGGCTGGACCTCTCCGCCGGCCGACCAGTCGCCCCCTGGCCCGACGGTCCGCTGGCGGCCGCCCTGCTCGAGCGGCTCACGGGCCGGCCGCCGGCCCCCGCCCACGTGGCGGCCTTCGGGGCCACGCTCGTGTTCTACGCCGAGCACGAGTTCAACGCCTCCACGTTCGCGGCCCGCACGGTCGTCTCGACGGGCTCCGACATCCACTCCGCGATCACCGCGGCGATCGGTGCCCTCAAGGGGCCGCTGCACGGCGGCGCCAACGAGAAGGTGCTCGAGGTGCTCGGCGCGATCGGCACGCCGGAGCGGGTCGAGCCCTGGCTGGCGGAGCAGTTCGCGGCCAAGCAGGTCGTGATGGGCTTCGGGCATCGCGTCTACAAGGACGGCGACGTGCGGGCCCGGCTGCTCGGCCGGCTGTGCGGAGAGATGGTCCGCGGCACCGAGGGCGAGCGGCTGGAGGCGTTGGCCGCGCGGGTGGAAGCGCTGATGCTCGACCGCAAGGGCCTGCGGCCCAACCTCGACTGGCCGGCGGCGCGGGTCTATCACGCGCTCGGCCTGCCCGTGAAGGTGTTCACGCCGATCTTCGTGGTGGCGCGGATGAGCGGCTGGACGGCCCACTGCATCGAGCAGATCGGCGACAACCGGATCATCCGGCCGCTCTCGGCCTACGTCGGCCCGCCACCGCGGGACTACGTGCCGCTGACGGCGCGCTCGTGACTCACCGCGCGGCGGGCAGGCTAGCGGACTGGCCGGCGGCGGGAAGGGCCGACGTCGTCGTGGCGGCGGGAGCGGCCGCCGCGGCGGGTTCGACGACCGCCTGGACGGTCACCGTCGGCACCGCACCCTCGCCGAGATCGGTGGCGATCTTCAACTGCCGCTCAACCTTGCCGGCGGCGTCGCCCGCGGTGAACGTGACCGGCAGGATGTGCACCGTGGCCGGCGTCGCCTTGGGCTCGCAGGACAGGCAGCCGTCGGGACAGGAGATGCCCGTGACGCAGAACGGCCGATTCGCCCGCACCACCACGTTCTTGGTCACGCTGCCCCCGGGCGAAACGCTGCCCAGCGACAGCAACTGCGGGCTGACGGTCACCTCGGCGACGACCCGCCCCTCCACGTCCATCGGGATCTGGGTGGCCCGCGGATCGTTGGTGACGAGGATCAACTGACCCTTCACGTAGCCGGCGGGGGCGTCGGGCTTCAGCCGCACCGACAGGTCGTAGGTCGTCTGGGCGGCGCCGGGAGTGGGCTTCGAGAGCACGACCTCGAAGTTGGCGTTCGCGCTGCGGACGTCCTTGATCTCCCAGGGCGTGCTGCCGGCACGCGTCACGCGGACGGTCCGCTCCGTGCCCTTGCCGAGATCCACGTTGCCGAGGTCCACGAACGGCGGATCGAAGGTCACATCGCCGCGGATGTTGCCGGCCACCCGCAACTGCACCTCCGCGTGGAACGGCTTGTCGAACGTGACCGTGAGCGTGGCGCCGTGCTGGCCGAGGAAGGTTCGCGTGTTGAACTTGGCGACGATCTCGGCCGTCTCGTGGGTCTTTAGGTCGCGCTTCGTGACCTCGGGAGAGGTGCAGCCGCAACTGGTGCGGACGCCGACGACGTGCAGGTCCTCCTTGTAGATGTTGCGGAACACGAACCGATATTCGGTCTTCGATCCCTTGGCGACCGTGCCGAAGTTGTGGCTGGTCACCGTGAACATCTTGCGGGCCCACTCCTGGGCACGGGCATCGCCGGCGAGCAGCACGGCGAGGGCGGCGGCCAGAGCGAGCCGCAGCGAACAGCGAAGCACCCGACGCGGGGCGATCATGGGACGGGCACCTGAAACGGGGTGAACGGGGCGAGAAGGCCCCCGGAGCGACATGGGAGAGCGTACGGCTGCCATGGGAAGGGCGTCAATCTTTCGAGGCGGGAAGAGGGGTGCGGCACCGGTTTCCGCGATGGACAAGTATTCCCGGCCGCGGGTGTCCGAGAGGTGCCAGCCGGGCGTTTTCCCGCAGAAATTCAGCATCGGGTTCGGCACGACCGATACAGGCCTTGAGGTTTCGTAGGATGGTAGAGTCCGCCGGCGACGGCAGCGGGCGGCCGCGTGGCCGCCGCGTCGTCGGGGACGGTTTCGTTCGACACTCCACAGGGGGCGTACCGGTTTCGACCGGATGGCAAGAGGTTCAGATTGCGTGCCGTGGTTGGTCGGCTGGCCACGTTAAAAGTCGACCGTGCTTCAATTGCCGAAGCTCAGTTTTCTCTGGCTGCTTAACTAAGCAACCCCGAGCGATGGCCCCAGTCGGAAGGGCCTCCCAATCGGTCGCCAAATCCGACTCGCCCCGGTTCACCGCCTGGTACGGCCGGGGCTAAAAAC
>JBJTHX010000315.1:0-3456 GCA_046094745.1 Planctomycetia bacterium | reverse complement strand
CTGGGTCAAGCTCAACACCAACGAGAACCCCTATCCGCCATCGCCCGCGGTGGCCCGGGCGGTCGCCGCCGCCGCCGCGGGGCGGTCGCTGGCCAAGTATCCCGACCCGTTGGCCAGCGACCGCCCCGCGGCGGCGGCGGCGACCGCCCGGGCCACCGCGGGCGAGGGCGGATAGGGGTTCTCGTTGGTGTTGAGCTTGACCCAGTCGCCCCCCTGCGGCTGCTCGCCCGGCACGTAGCCCTGCAGCGCCGCGATGTCGGCGCGGACGAGGCTCTCGGCGGCGGTGCTGGTGGACGGGTTCATGGGAGCGCCTGGGCGGGAGATCCCCGGGCCAGGCTCCCAAGTGTAACTCACGGGCAATCGCGAGCTCACAGCATCGTCACGATCCACGCGATCGTTACGACCGGCACCGGCGGCCGACGAAACCGATGGCCACTGAAGCAGCGGCCATCAAGGCAAGCGCAGCCGGTTCAGGTACCGCCGCGATGTTATCGATGAGGATCGTGTTGGTCGAGACACCGGCCTGGACGACGTCGCCGTTTCCTCGATAGTCGACGGCACCGTCTCCGCTGAACACCTCGAACCGTGTCACCGCCGCCATCGTGTCGGCAAACGTGCCCGTGCCGCCGCCGGCGGCGACGTGGGTGAAGTTCGCCGGGGTGAGAGAAAACAAATACGTGTTCCAGCCACCGCCCACGCTCACCGGGGTTGAGGAGAACCATCCACCGGAGCCGTCGAACGCGATTCGCATGCTGACAGGGCTGCCACCCGACGTCACGTTGGCCGCGAGACTGATGCCGGTGACGCCTGCCGCGGTGTAGTTCCCCTGCCAGGTGGTCTCATCGTTCCACATCAGCCACTTGCCGTTCGGACCGCCACCGTCGGAGAAGTGACTGAGGTAGCCGATCTGCCCGTCCGGCCCCGTGCCCGACACCTGGGTGGGCTGGACACCATTCGACCCAATCTTCCAGCCCTCGTTCGTGGTGGCGAAGGTGTTGAGGGAGGAAGTGGAGATGGCGACTGCATCGGTCGCCATCAGCCCGACGGCGATCACGGCACCCACCGCGCCAATCCGAGCGACCGATCGCCTGCCGCGGCGCAGCACCCAAGCCATCGTCGAACGCGTCGTCATGAACGTTCTCCAGGAAGGTCACACTGCTCCTCGGCGGCGCGACTACGCCGCCACCGCTTCACCCCTCCGCTGGCGGACATTTGGACCTGCCTCGGGGTCCGCGTCAAGCCCCGTCCTTGCCGGGCGCTGAATCACCGGGCCGTCACTCGAATCTGGCCTCGACGCTGCGGCGGTGGGCCGTGAGCCCCTCGGTGTCGGCGAGGGTGCGGATGTCGTCCGCGAGCGTCGCGAGGTCGGCCTTCGCGAGGTGGATCACGCTGCCGCCGCGGAGGAACTCGTTGGCCGAGAGGCCGGCCGCGAACCGGGCCGTGCCGCCGGTGGGCAGGACGTGCGACGGGCCGGCCGCGTAGTCGCCGGCGGCGACGGGGCTCCAGGGCCCGAGGAACGCGGCGCCGGCGTGCCGGATGCGGGCGAGCGTGGCCTCCGGGTCGCGGGTGTCGATCGAGAGGTGCTCGGCGGCCAGTTCGTCGGCCAGTGCCGCCGACTCCGCGTCGCTCGTCGTGACCACGATCCCGCCGAAGCGGGCGAGGCTGTCGCGGGTGAGGTCGGCCCGCTCGAGTTCCGCCACCCGCCGCGCGAGGGCGGCGGCGACGGCGTCGGCCAGCGGGCGGCTCGCCGTGAGCAGGATCGCCGAGCCGGGCGAGTGCTCCGCCTGGGCGAGCATGTCGGCGGCGATGTATTCCGGATGGCCCGCGTCGTCGGCCACGATCACGATCTCGCTCGGGCCGGCGATCGAGTCGATCGACACGTCGCCGTAGACGTGCTCCTTGGCGAGGGCCACGAACAGGTTGCCCGGGCCGACGATCTTGTCGACCCGCGGCAGCCCGGCGACGCCGTAGGCGAGCGCCGCCACCGCCTGGGCCCCGCCGGCCCGCACCACCGTGTCGATGCCGAGTTCGTGGCAGGTGGCGAGCACATGCATGTTCTCCGCGCCGAACCGCGTGGGGGGCGCGACGACGACGATCTCCGGCACGCCGGCCACGCGGGCCGGCACCACCGTCATGAGCAGCGTCGAGGGATAGGCCGCCGCGCCGCCGGGCACGCAGACGCCGACGCGGTCGAGCGGCAGGTAGCGCTGCCGGAGGCTGCCGCCGCCGGCCAGCGGCACGGTCACGTCCCGCGCGAGCACCGCCCGCTGGAACGTCTCGACCCGCTCCTTGATCCGCCGCACGGCCGCGAGGAACCCGCGGTCCACGGCCGCGTGGGCCGCGGCCAACGCCGCCGGCGGCACGAGCAGCGTCGCGGCCGTGACACCGGCGCCGTCGATCCGCCGCGTGTAGTCGAGCAGCGCGTCGAGCCCCTGCGAGCGGACATCCGCGCAGATGCGCTCCACGACCTGCCGGGGCGAGAGCAGCTCGCCGAACACCTCGATCGTCTTCTGCCGGCCCGCGGGACTGACCACGTCTCCCTGCGAGACGAGTTTGCCCCGCAGCGCAGCCAGCCGGATCAGGCCGTCGGCCGCGGCGAGGTCGATGCGTTCACAGGGGCATTCTGGGACAGCAGCCATCGCCCCAAGGATACCGCCCGCCGATCGCTTAGCGATTGGCGGCGGGATTCGCGGCGATCGCGGCGATGCCGCGGTCGAACCGCCGCGACCAGCGATCGGCGAGCACGGCCACCACCTCCCGGCCCGCGTCGCCTCCGGCCTGTGCGGCGATCTCCCGCAGGATGGCGGCACCGCGGGTGGCGAATGCAGGGGGCGAACCGGCCGGGCGATCACCGAAGACGGGATCCGGTGCGGCCTGCAGCCCGTTGGCAGGCTGCGGTGGTGCCGCGGCGAGCCGGCCATCGACGGCCACCGCGCGGTCGATCGCCTCGTCCGCCTGGCCGTCGCGGCCGAGGGCCACGAGCGCCAACGCCTGCCGCAGGTGGATGTCGGGCTGGTCCGGGGCGATGGCGGCGGCCCGGCGGTAGGCATCGATCGCCTGCGCGATCCGCGCCGGCTCACCCTGGGCCTCCCGCAGGTGACGATCGCCGACCGCCACCTGCCGCGCGGCTCGCAGGCGGGACACGGCCGTACTCGCGCGGATGGCCGCACGGCCGCCACCCCGCGCGGCCACGGTGATCGTCGGCCGCGCCGCGACCGCGGGCGCATTGGCGACGACGGCACCGGCGGACGGATTGGCGGTGGCGGCGCCGAGGAACGGCATCACGCCCACGGGATAGCCCCAGCCACCCCACACGGGATACGGCGTGAGCGATCCGGAGAAGAACGTGGCCCCTCCGCCCGGAGGCACCGCCAGATAGACGGAGTCGGTGAAGCCCCAGGTCGTGCCGCCATACCAGGGCCCGCAACCCCAACCCCACGGGCGACAACCCCAGCC
>JBJTHX010000314.1:0-4027 GCA_046094745.1 Planctomycetia bacterium | reverse complement strand
TCTCGTGGGGCGGAACGCGCATCGAGCCGTGGATTCCGCTCGACGAGATGGCCAAGTCGGACTTCAAGGACCGCGCGGATTCGCTCATGAAGGCGATCGTGGCCTCGCGCGCCGTCAAGCCCGAGGACCGTGCCGCCGCCCTATCGCTCGCCAACGGCCGCGTGCTCCAGGGGATCATCAAGGAGGACAAGCCCGACGCCCTCGTCATCGTGGACGTGGCCGGCACCGCGCACCGCGTGGCGGCCGGCGACATCGAGGAACGGACGGAGGTCGGCTCGCTCATGCCGGCCAACGTCTTCACGTCGCTCCCGGCCGAGCAGCGGCGGGATCTCATCCGTTATCTGCTCGAGCTCGGCCGCACACCCGGGCTCGAAACGCTCGCCCACAAGCCCGGCATGTTCGAGCTGCCGAGGGAGCCGCTCGATCCCGAGGCCTGGCCCAACCGCTCGCACCCGGTCAACGAGCCCCGCGTCTACGACGCCTACACCAGGCAGGCGCGGCACATGGTCGGCCGGCGGCCGCTGCCCCTCCTGCTGCCGGCCTTCCCCGGCCTCGACGGCGGCCAGGGTGGCCACTGGGGCAAGCAGACCGAGGACGACTGGAAGGACGGCCGCCGCGACCGCGCCGACCTCGGCACGCTGCAGTGCTGGCCGCTCGCCCTTGCGGGCCGGACGATCGCCCGGGCCGTCAACGTGCGGCTCGGCGACGACGGGTCGCTCTGCGCCTGCTTCAATCCCGACACCCTCGCGATCGAGGCGGTGTGGACCGGAGGCTTCCTCCAGTTCGCCGACACGCGGCGCGGGTTCCTCGACTCCGCCCGGCCGGGCGGCCCGCTCGGCGACGCGCCCGCCGCGGTGCAGCCCCGGCAGCCGTTCGAGTACCACGGCTTCTACCGCGACGGGAAGCGGGTCGTCTTCTCCTACCGGCTCGGCGATACGGAGATGCTCGACGCCCCGTGGGTGAAGGACGGCAAGCTCGTCCGCGAGATCGCGCCGGCGAAGAGCCATTCCCTGGCGCAGGTCGTGAAGGGGGGCGCGCCGCAGTGGCCGCAGACGGTCACGACGAACGGCGTGCCGGGCACGGGCAAGCCCTACGCCATCGACACGATCGTGCCGCCGTTCAAGAACCCATGGGGGTCGCTGATGTTCTTTGGCGGCCTCGGGTTCTTCGCCAACGGCGACGCCGCCATCTGCACCATGCAGGGAGACGTGTGGCGGGTCTCGGGCCTCGATGAGCAGCTCTCGCGCGTCCGCTGGCGGCGGATGGCCGCGGGGCTCAACCAGGCCCTCGGCCTGGTCGTCGCCGACGACGTCGTGTACGTGCTCTGCGGCGACCAGTTGACGCGGCTCGAAGACACCAACGCCGACGGCGAGGCCGACTTCTACGCCTGCGTGACGAAGCGGTTCGCCCCCTCCGGCGGCCACGACTACACGTGCGGCCTGGAGCGCGACGCCGCGGGCAACTTCTTCACCGCCTCGCATCAGGGGCTGCTGCGGATCAGCCCCGACGGCCGGAAGGTCGAGGTGCTGGCCGTGGGCTTCCGCAATCCCGATGGCCTGGGCCTGCTGTCCGACGGCACGCTCACCGTGCCGGTCTCGGAGGGCGACTGGACGCCCGCCTCGGCGATCTGCCAGGTGCGGCAGAAACCCGGGCAGCCTCCCGCCGATCCGCCGCCCACCTTCCAGGGCGAGAATCCGGCCCTGCCGCTGGTCTACCTGCCGCGCGGCCTCGACAACTCCAGCGGCGGCCAGGCCGTGGTGGCGGGCGACCGCTGGGGTCCGCTCGAGGGACAGCTCCTGCACTTCTCGTTCGGGGCCTGCACCCACTTCCTCGTGCTCCGCGACGAGGTGGCCGGCCAGCCGCAGGGGGCCGTCGTGCCGCTGCCCGGCGACTTCCGCTCGGGCGTGCACCGCGGGCGGTTCAGCCCCACCGACGGCCAACTTTACGTCTGCGGCATGAATGGCTGGGGATCCTACGCGGTCGAGGATGGCTGCTTGCAGCGGGTGCGGTACACGGGAGGGACGGTTCAGCAGCCGGTCGGGTGGCGGGCCTGTCGCAACGGCGTGCTGCTCGAGTTCTCCGCGCCGCTCGATCAGAAGTTCGCCGGCGACGCCACGCGGCATTTCGCCCAGTGCTGGAACTACCGCTACGGTCCCGCCTATGGGTCGCCGGAGTTCTCGCCGAGCCATCCGGGCACGGTGGGCCACGACCCGTTGCCGATTGCCTCTGCCACGGTGCTCGGCGACGGCCGCAGGCTGTTCCTCGAGATTCCCGACATCCAGCCCGTGAGCCAGTTGCACCTCCACGTGGCGGTGGGGGGCGGCACGGTTCGCGACATCTTCGCCACGGTGCACGCGCTCGCCGAGCCGTTCCGCGACATCCCCGGCTACCGCGGCGTCGAGCGCCCGATTGCCGCGCACCCGATCAAGCGCGACCTCGCGATGCTCGCCGGGAAGTCGCGGAATCCGTGGGCGAAGAACATCGCGGGAGCCCGGCGGATGGCGATCGCCGCGGCCGCGAACCTCGCGTACGCGACGCCCGAACTGCGGGCGCGGCCGGGCGAGAAGCTCACGCTGCACTTCGCGAATCCAGACGTCGTGCCGCACAACTGGGTGCTCGTGCGACCCGGTGCGCTGGCCACCGTAGGCAGGCTCTCCGACGGCCTGATCGCCGACCCGGACGCCTACGCCAACCAGTACGTCCCCAAGACTCCGGACGTCATCGCCTACACCGACATCACGCCGCCGGGCGAGGCATCGACGATCTCCTTCACGGCGCCCGAGCAGCCGGGACGCTATCCATTCCTGTGCACGTTTCCCGGCCACTGGCAGCTGATGAACGGCGTGCTCATGGTCGGCGAGCCGGTCGTCGACGTCGCCGCCCGGGCGACCGAGCTCTTCCGCCGCGACAACCTCGTCGCCTGGTGCATCGTGCCCTTCGACGCCGGGAAACGCGGGCCCGAGGCCCGGGCCGCGATGCTCGAAAAGCTGGGCTTCAAGCATTTCGCCTATGACTGGCGCAGCGAGCACGTGCCCACGTTCGCCCGGGAGTGGGAGGCGCTCGCGGGGCACGGTGTCTCGCTCGACGCCTTCTGGGGTCAGCCGCCGGACACGCCCGCGGTCCTCACGGACTTCCAGCGCCGTGGCCTGAAGCCGGCGTTCTGGATCATGCTCGGGTCGCCCTCCGCGAAGGACCAGGCCACGCGGATCGAGCGGGCGGTGGAGGAACTGCGGCCGATCGTGGCCACGTCTGCCGCGGCGGGCTGTTCGGTCGCGATCTACAACCACGGCGGCTGGGGGGGCGAGCCGGAGAACATGGCGGCCGTCTGCGCGGCCCTCGACGTGCCCCACGTGGGCATCGTCTACAACCTGCACCACGGCCACGACCACCTGCCGCGGTTTGCGCAGGCGTTGGCGAAGATGCTGCCGCACCTCCGCTGCCTGAACCTCAACGGCATGACGGCGGACGGCGAGAAGAAGGGAAAGAAGATCCTCGTGCTCGGCCAGGGCGATCTCGACGTGGATCTGGCACGGACGATCTGCACGAGCGGCTACACCGGCCCGATCGGCATCATCGGCCACACGGCAGACGACGCCGAGGCCCGGCTGCAGGACAACCTCGACGGCCTCGACTGGATCGTCGGCGAGCTCACCGGCAAGCCGATCCCGAAGCCCGTGCCGCGGACGAAGTGACCGGACTCGCCCATCGGGCCACCGGTTGTATCGCTGCACCGGGGCGGTGCCCCGCGCCGGTCGTCACGCCCGCATCGCCTGCACCAGGTTCGCGTCGATCGCCGCCAGGAAGTCCTCGGTCGTGAGGTGCGGCTGCGATGGGCCGATGAGGATCGCCAGGTCCTTGGTCATCTTCCCCTCCTCGACCGTCTCGATGCACACCCGCTCCAGCGTTTCGGCGAACCGGGTCACCTCCGGCGTGCCGTCGAGCTTGCCGCGGTGGGCCAGGCCGCGGGTCCAGGCGAAGATCGACGCGAACCTGGTGCAGGCGATGCGGGCGTGACGACCGGCGCGGG
>JBJTHX010000313.1:0-2811 GCA_046094745.1 Planctomycetia bacterium | reverse complement strand
GGATTCGCACGAGCGTGCCGCGGCGGTTCGCCGCCGCGGGGCGGATCGTCGAACTGCCGCTCGACCCGATCCCGCCGCCCGCCGTGCTCGACGCGCAGATCGCGGAGGTGGAGCGGTTTTCGCGGGCCCTCGAGGATGACGCGTCGCTCGACTGGGTGCTCGACATCAACTGCAAGTCCGACTGGCCCGTCGACACCAAGCGTCGCCACGTGAAGCCCCTGGCCGACTGGGCCCGGATGGCCCGTGACCGGCGGGCGGATAGCGGGCGGATTCCGCAGGTCTGGCCGCGGCGGATCACGACCTGGCTGATCGACGACCTGGCGATCGTGTTCGAGTCGGGCGAGACGCTCGTGGAGCTGAGCCTCGACCTCGCGGCCCGCAGCCCGACGCGGGAGACGCTGCTCGTCTCGATGGCCAACGGCAGCGACCCCTACCTCGGCAACGACGCCGACCGGCGGCTCGGCGGATACGAGACGCACACGAGCACGCGGTACGCGCTGTGGCGGGACGGGGCCCGCCCCTTGCCCTACGCCTGCGGTGCGGGCGGACGGTACGTGGGTGCGATCCTGCAGATGATCGAGTCGCTGCGGGACCCGCGCTGACGCTCGCGCGGCCCGCGTCGACACCGGCAGGTCACGCGGCCTGCTTCGCGGGCAGCCGCGCCTTGCCGAGGTGGGCCCACTTGCCGCAGTCGAGGCTGAAATCCGCGGCCAGGAAACGGGCGAGCTTCTGCGGCGGGTCCGCCTCGATGTCGAAGATCATGAACCGCGGATTGCCGGCGAAGTAATCGCAGATCTCCGCCTTGCGCGTCGTGTACAGCGTCCGCCACATGTCCAGCGTGGCCTCGCGGGACAGGCCGTTGAGCTGCATCTGGTTCTCGAGGAACGATCCGGAGCGGGCGCTGACGTGGTTGCACCGGGACCGCAGCCAGTGCTCGACGGGCCGATCGTTGAAGATGAAGTAGGCGTCGGGCGCCGCGGCGTGAAACTCGCGGAAGAACGCATTGGCCTCGATGTGGCGGGTCGCGGTGTCGTAGGTGAGGTCGGAATACGCCCGGTAGGACTCGAGCCCCGACAGCACCGGGCGGCCGGCGGCGAGATTGTCTTCCATGGTCACGGCGATGAAGGGCTGCTGGATCAGGCCGTGCCAGGGCTTCTGCTTGCCATGCACGCTGCGATAGCCGTTGGCCGTGAGGAAGAAATGCAGGCTCTTGGTCCCGGTCTTGTTGAAACCGACGACGAAAATCTTGGGCCGGCTGCGTGAGAACACGTCGAGGTCCTCGGGAGGGCGTGGGGACGTCGCGGCATGGACGCTGCCGGACTCGGGCCCGGTGTGGGGCGCCGTGTGGTGGCGGACGATAGCAGACGTTCCGCGGGCCAGGAATGCCTGAAAGCCGGCGAAAAACTCCGGCGGCGGCCTTTCTCCGGGAGGCGGAGTTCGCGGGGCCGCCGCGGCCCGGCCGCCGGGGACGCACGCATCAAGTCCGGCAGACGCCCCATCCCTTGCCTGCTACCCTGTCGCGAACGCGCGGCACGGAAGCCGCGGAGACTCCAGGGCAGGGCTGCATGGGCACCTCGGTCTTTCGGAAATGGTTCGCGCTGCGTCGACGTGGGGCCAAGACCCATCAACAGCGGCAGCATCCGTTCGCCGCGCCCGCCCTGTCGATTCCCTTCGCGGCCGCCGGCGCGGCTCCCGGGGAAGCCGCCCCGGGGCCCTACCGGGTCATCTCGTTCGCGACCCGGGATGGCCGGTACGACGCGGAACTCGCGGCCCTCGAGCAGAACTGTGCGGCGCTGCACCTCGAGTTCTCCGGCATTCTGCTGCCGCCGGTGGGCCGCGAGGATGCCTGCCTGTTCAAGCCGAGTTTCATCAAGTACGAGTTGTACAAGGGGCAGCGGCCCGTGCTCTGGGTCGACGCCGACGGCCGGTTCTTGAAGCCGCCGGTCCTGCCCGCCGCCGACTGGGACCTGTGCCTGATCCGGAACGAGCGGCCCCGCGAGCACAACCAGTTCGCGGCCTTCTGCGTCGGCTTGAATTACACGCCGCGGTGCCTGGCCTTCCTCGACATCTGGGAGAAACTCTGCGAACTGCGGATTCCCGACTTCGGCCTCGATCACTACCGCATGAACTGCGCTCTCGCCGCCTATCGGGAGCATCTGCGGATCGCCGACATGCAGCAGGCCAACGCCGATTTCTTCGCCCGCGACGTCGCCAGCGAGAAGCACCGGATATTCTGAACAGCCGCGGGGGACAGCGGCCATGGCCTGCCGGATCGTGCTCGCCTGGAACAAGCGGAACGCCGGCATGTATTCGGTGGACCTGGGGGCCGCCGCGTTCGCCGCCTCCCTCGGCGACGAGGTGGTCTTCTACAGCACCTACCCGGCCAGCAGCGTCACCGCGGGCGATCCCCGCTTCCAGGTGCGCGCCATCGCGCGGCTGCCGCGCGACTGCGGGGATGCGGATCGGCTGATCTACTGGGGTGACTTCACCACGTCGCCGCGATACGGCCTGGAGAACCTCGCCGACAAGTTTTCGAAGTCGGCGGCGGGGCGTGCCCTATGGTTCCTGCCGGAGGGCCTGCGGGCCCGCATCGCCTTCCGGATGTGGCGGCGGTATTTCTCCGCGGTGCGGCCGCGGCGGACGTTCTCGCTGTGCCAGAACTTCCAGACCCTCGCCGCCGGGGCCCCCGCCGGCCGCTGGCCCCGCCGCTTAGATCGAACGGCCCATCGCCTCGGCTGCGGACGCATCTGCGCCCGCGACAGCGGGTCATGCGCGGCGGGGCAGGAGGCCACCGCGGGCCGGGCCCGGGTG
>JBJTHX010000312.1:0-5502 GCA_046094745.1 Planctomycetia bacterium | reverse complement strand
ATCCTTTCCCGTTCCCCTCGCCGCCCGAGCCGGATCCGCCGCCCGAGCCGGATCCGCTGTCCAAGCCGGACGTGCCGCCGATGCAGCCAGAAGTCCGGGCCCGCTTCGAAGCGCTCCTGGGCGACGCGCATGCCGCCCTGGGACGGGAGGATTTCAAAGCCGCCAACACGGCCGTCGCCGCCGCCAAACAGCTGGCGGCCGCCTACCGAGACGAGCGTCGCCGGGCCGATCGCTGGCAGAGGCTCACGAATTACGCATCCTTATTCCCCGGACACCGCGAGCAGGCCTTCGCGGCGGCCAACAAGGGCCGCGAGTACGAACTCGACGGCGTGCCCTTCTCGACCATTTCGGTCGACGCCGAGACGGTCGTCTACAAGATACTGGGGGAAAAGAAAACGGTCGCCCGCAGGGATTTGGAACCCGGCATCGAGATGGCGATCATGCTGAAATGGTTTGCGGGCAGAACCGACCCCGTGAACCACGTCCTGCTCGGCGCACGCTGGCTGTGCCTCGAGCCCCTTGATCGGCAGCGGTGTGAACGGGAGTGGCGGACCGCGGAGACCCACAAGGCTCCGGTCGACGACCTGCTCCTCCTGCTTGACGACCCGATCATCAGGCGGCAGGCCCGATGAGATGCCACGGCGATCCTTCCCGTTCCCGCGAATCATTCACGATTTGGATTCGAGTGCCCGCCCATGGCTGACGGCAAGCACGATCGCGACGAACTGATCGGCCGGCTGATTTCCGCACGGTATCGGATCCTTTCGCGGATCGGGGCCGGCGGAATGGGCGTCGCCTACCGCGCATGGGACGAGCATGCCGCGGTGCCCGTCGTCGTCAAGATCCCCAAGCAGACCTTGCTCCAAGACCCCCTCTTCGCGGAGCGATTCGACCGCGAGATCCGGCTCCTCCAGGGCCTTCAGCATCCGCACATCGTCCCGATCCTGGACGTCGGTGAAATCGGACGGCTGCCCTATGTCGCGATGCGGTTTCTACCCGGTGGCTCGCTCACGAACCGCCGGCTCCGCGACGAGCATGGCAACGTCATGCCCAATCCCCCGGGCATGCTCCACCTGTGGCTGCCTGCCGTGGCCGACGCACTCGACTTCGTGCATGGGCATGGCGTCGTCCACCGCGACGTGAAGCCGGCGAACATCTTCTTCGACGCCCAGTGGGGGGCGTTTCTCGGCGACTTCGGCATCGCGAAGGTCGTGGAGGAGTCGGAGGCCTTCGCCCGCGAGCAGACGCTCACGGCTGCCCACATGGGGATCGGCACGCCTGCCTACATGGCGCCGGAGCAGTTCACACCGCGGGCGGCCATCGACGGCCGCACCGATCAGTACGCCCTGGCCGTCATGGCCTATGAATTGCTGGCCGGCGCCAAGCCGTTCGCGAGTTCAGGGGCCCAATTGATCGTCGACAAGACCGTGCGGGTGGCCCCCCGCCTCGACGGCCCGCGGCCCGACCTGCCCCGTTCGCTCGTCGAGGCGGTCCAGCGGGCATTGTCGAAGTCCGCCGGGGAGCGGTTCGCGACCTGCCGCGAGTTCAGCGCCGCCTTGCTGCGGGACATGCCGATTCTGCATGACGACCCGGCCATCACCCGGCTGCTCTGCCCTGGCTGCGACAAGATCCTCAAGCTGCCCCTGGCGGCGGCTGGACAGAAGGGCAAGTGCCCGAACTGCGCCACGCGGCTGCAGGTGGCGAGTGATCTTGGGTCGCTGTGGCGGCTCGACGAAGCCCGCCGGCAGAAGCGGCCGGTGGCCCGCGTGCAGGAGCACGAACTGGAGCCCGCGCTGGAGCCCGAACTTCAACCGGAACTCGAGCCCGAGATCGCCGTTGCCACGCCGGACATCGACGAGGAGGCACTCGAGTCGTTCCAGCCGATTTCAAACACGCTGCCGCTCGACGGCCCGAGTGGTCGACGCCGGCCGTGGCCCGCGTGGCTGCTCGGCGGCGGCCTGGTCGCAGCTCTCGTGACGGCGGCGCTGATCTGGCCGCAGCCTCCAGAAGGACCGCCTCCGCCCCAGACCTATGAGGAAAAGCTGGCCGGGGCCTGGCAGAGACTACGGACCGCACCGACGGATGCCGCCGCCAACGAGTTCGTCGGGCGGCATCTCTGCTTCCGGGAGACCGACTGGGCCAAGGGACTCACGCGGCTGGCCCGGGGCAGGCACGGCGATCTCTCGGAACTGGCCCAGAGCGAACTTCTCGCCCGCGGCTCCGCGTCCGTCGCGCCGGGTGTCCTCATCCACATTGCCCAACGCTGGTGGACGCTCGCCGCCCAGCCAGGCCTGGGTGCAACTGACGCATCCGCCGCGCTGCGGAAGCATGCCGGCGACCTCTATCTCGAGCACGTCGAATCCCTAACCGCACCGCAGGATATCGCGTTCGCGAACGCATGGCTCGACGAGGACGGCGACTTCCGCTCCCTGACCGCCAACAAGCGGCCCGCCGGCCTCGTGGCACCACCGGACACGATCACCGACAAGACGCTCGTGGTCTGGGTGAAGCTGAGCAATCTCAAGCAGCGGGGCGGAAGCGCCCTGACGCTCGAGACACTCAACGACACATTCGATGCGATCGTGTTTGGTGAAGTAGCGCCAAAACGATGGCTGGCGGGGAGCGATCGCGGCTCGCGCCTGTCTCCCCAGGCAAAGGCCCTCGCTGAGGAGAAGGAGGACGTGCCTCGCTTCGTGTGCATGGCGACGGTCTACAAGGGCAATCAGGTGACCGTGTATCGCGATGGCCGGGTCTACGACACCTACGCGATCAAGAAGCCCGTGACATTCAGCCGCAACGACTCCCGCGTCGTGATCGGCCTCAGGCACACGGCCGCGAAGGACAAGGCCTGTCTGGCGGCCGAGATCGATGATGCCCGGATCTATGCCGTTCCGCTCACGGCGACCGAGATCGCCGACCTGCGGCCAAACATGCCCTCGCAGCCACGTCCGGTCGCGTGGTGGACCTTCGACGATCTGAAGCCGATCGACGTCATGGCGTGTTTTCCGAGGACGCAACTCCGGAAATGCCACACGCACGCGGGCTGCCTCGTTCTCAAGGGCGGCAAGGACAGTTTCATGATCTGCGAGCCGCCGACCGCCACGGACGCGAACGCCGCCCCTGGCTCGACCCCGCCGGGCTCCACGACTTCCCCCTCCCCTGGCTACACTATCCCCACGGTGTCGGACAACCTGAAGAAAAGCCCATGAACTTCGACATTCCTGATCCCGACCGGGAGGTCGTCGCCGGGCGGTATCGGATCATCTCCGAACTCAAGAGCGGCGGGATGGGGCAGGCACACCGGGCCTGGGACATGCTGGAAGGCCGCCCGGTCGTCGTCAAACGGCCGAAGCCGGAATTGGCCGGCAGGCCGGACATCCTCGCGCGGTTCTCCCGCGAAGCGCGGGCCATGCAATCGCTCGATCACCGCCACGTGATCCCCGTCCTCGACATCGGGGAGGACAAGGGCATTCCGTTCATCGTCATGCCCTACCTTCCCGGCGGTTCGCTGGCCGATCGGCGGCTGCGCGACGAGTCCGACGCCCCGCTCCCCATGACACCGGACATGCTGCACCTGTGGCTGCCGGCCATCGCCGAGGCGCTCGATTACGTGAACTCCCACGGCATCATCCACCGCGACGTCAAGCCCGCGAACATTTTCTTCGACGCCTTCTGGTCGGCCGTGCTCGGCGATCTCGGCATCGTGAAGTTCCTCGATGACACCGTCACCGACACGTCCGAAGAAGCGCCGCTGACCTCGACGCAGATGACGCTCGGCACGTGGGATTACATGGCGCCCGAACGGATCTCGGCCCGCAATCCTCTCACCGGCGCCTCCGACCAGTATTCGCTCGGCGTGGTCGTCTACGAGATGTGCTGCGGCCAGAGGCCGTTCACCGGACGGAATGCCCACATCGCGGTCGAACTTGCCACCATGGAACCGCCCCCCCTGCGCGGCCGGCAGCCACACCTGCCTGCAACCCTGTGCAACGCCGTCCACCGGTCGCTTGCCAAGGCGCCGGCGGCACGCTTCCGCTCCTGCGCGGAGTTCGCCGCGGCCGCCCTCGCCGAAGTGCCGGAGCCTTCGGAGGATCCCGGCGTCATGCGGATGCTGTGCCCGGGGTGCGGCACCATCCTCAAACTCTCGGATCGCTACGCGGGGCAGGCGGGCCGCTGCCCCAAGTGCACGGCGGCGTGGGTCGTCGCGGCCGAATGCGATGCCCTGTGGCTTCGCGACGAGGACCCGCGCCAGGGCGAGACTGCGCCGGTCACGCAGATGCCCGAGTTCCAGACGACGAAGCCCAGCCGCCAGGCGGGGCAGCGGCGCAAGCCGACTCGACGCCAGTTCTCCGCCAACCACGTCCTTTTCGGCGTCATGGGCTTGCTGACGGCCCTGGCGATCGCGCTGGCTGTATTCCTCAACGCCGATCCCGAGCGGCAGGCGGCAGATGAGGCCAAAGCGCTGGCTGGGAGGCGGGGCGGCAAGACAGCGGCGAAGGAGCGCGCCTTGGCCACGCTTGGCCGCTATGACTGCCTCGTTCTCCAGCGTTGGACCACCGAGGGCCTCGAGGCGTACGAGCGGAGCGGGATTTTCGGCTTCAGCAACTGCGCCAGGGAGGAACTCGCTCTGCGATCGAGACCGCAGGGGCAATCCGGCTTCGATGTCGCCCGGGAGTGGTGGAGACTACGCGACAACTCGAGCATCAAGATTTACGACCCGGTGAAAAAAACCGAGCGGCCGTTGAACAAGCGTGAGAAAGATGCGGTGGCGACGCACGTAAAGCAAGTCTATCTGCGGGCGCTGGCAGCCACCGGCACGAAGGACGAACGCGAACGCGGCCGCCGTTTCTTCGACAGCTCCAAGGAGCTTCAGAAACTCGTCGACGGCAGAAGGCCATGATGCCGCGACGGCGGCCGATCATGCCTGGAATCGAAACCGCTGCTCGCCGCATTGGAAGTGGCACTGGTCGGTGAGGCGGATCGCCTCGATCTTCACCCAGACGCCGTTGATCGACGGTTGGGCCTCGAGCTGCCACATGCCCGACGCGTCGCGGCTCACCACGGCATGCGTGCGTGCCAGGCACAGGTCGTCGATCTCGAGGTCGTTGCCCTGCCCCGGGCGTCCGATCGTCAGCCGCGTCGAGCGGAACGGCATGCGGACGGCTGGCGGCTTTCCGTCGCCCGTGCTGTCGACCAGCGCCGGCAGGGCGTCGACGGGCACGCCCTGCGGGTCGGAGAGCATGACCGTCCGCGGTTCCGCGGCATGGTGAGTCGCCATCGTCGCGGATGCAGGCGGCTCGAAGCGATACCGCCTGCTGCCCAGTTGCAGCACGAGGCCGGGCTTCAGGGTCACGGCACGGACGCGTGCCAGCGTCCCGTTGGAACTGCCAAGGTCGCGCAACACCCAGGCATGCTTCCCGCCGCAATCCAGCCGCGCGATCTCGGCGTCTGGGTGAAGATCGAGGCGATCCGCCTCACCGACCAGTGCCACTTCCAATGCGG
>JBJTHX010000311.1:0-4734 GCA_046094745.1 Planctomycetia bacterium | reverse complement strand
AAGTCCGCGTCACAGCGTCTTGAGGTACTCGATCACGGCCGCCTTCTCGGCCTCGTCGAGGGCGGCCGGGAAGTCGTGTCCTGCGGCGCTCTTGCCGGGGCGGCGGGTGTCGAAGTAGCCGCGCCGCGCGGCGGGGGGCAGCCGGCCCTGCGGCAGCGCGGCCAGCGCCTCCACTTCGAGGCCGACGCGGGCCTCGTCGTAGCCGGTCGGCGTCCGCCGCCAGACGACGGGCCGCTCGTCGGGATGCAGCACGTGCCACAGCGTCGGCACCGAGCCGTTGTGGAGGTAGGGCGCGGTCGCCCAGACGCCGTCGAGCGGCGGCGCGACGTAGCCCGTGCCCGCCTCGCGGGCTGCGAGGTCGACGTCGGCCCGACCGGCGTCCGCGCCGTGATGGCCGAACCAGCTCGCGTTGAGGTCGCCCCGCTCGCGCCTGGTGAGCGAGTCGAGCCGGATGCGATCGGTGCCGACCTCGGCGATCGGCACGACCCGCTCCGGGTAGCTCCCGCCCGGCCCGTAGGTGCCGTGGCAGGCGGCGCAGTGCCGGCCGAACGTGAGCCGACCCCGCTCCGCGAGGGCGGCGTCGACCGTGCCGGGCCACCGCGGCGGCTCGAGCGCGGCGATCCACGCCTCGATGTCACGAAACTCGTCCTCCCATTCGCGGAACCGCTCCGGTCCGTTCTCCTTCACGAGCAGGAACTGCATCAGCATCCGGTGCCCCTTGGCGGCGAAGCCGTCGGCGTAGAGGCTGCGGCGCCGCCGGTAGTGCCACCAGGGCGGCGCGTCCATGTCGTGATGGACGAGGTCGAACCGCGGCGGCCGCTGCACGATCGCCAGATCGGCGTCGCGGTGCCGCATCAGGGCCACGCCGAAGATCACGGCGTTGGTCGTGCCGTTGGTGGTGCCCAGCGGCAACAAGAGCGACCCGAGGTCCATGTGGCCGAAGGCCTTCCGCTGCCGGACCTTCACCTGCCGGACCTCCTCGGTGAGCGTCTCGAGGGCGTAGTGGGGGGTCGGCCCGCCGGGGATCGCGCGGCCCGCCACCTGCCCCTGGTGACAGGCCAGGCAGCTCATGGTCCACGAGCCGTCGGCCGCGACCACGTACTGCAGCGATCGCGACGGATCGTCCGGGTGCGGCGCGAGGCCGTAGCGGTCCATCGCCATGCTGCGCCGCTCCGCCACGGTCGCCTGCTCCGCCCGCGCCCGCAGCGGCTCCTCCCACGTCGTCCAGAGCGCGTCGAAGACCTCCTGGTCGAGGTCGGGGGGGAGATAGGCCCGGGTCAGCAAATGCTCGCGGCCGCGTGCCGCGTCGGCCGCCGGCACGGGGCCGCAGGCAAGGACGGCCGCCCCCAGGCACGTTCCCAGGACCGCCCGCGCACGGTCGCGTCGTCGCTCTCGCATGGCATACTTGTCCCTTGGGATCGATCGTCCCGCAGTATAGGCCCCGCCCGGCCACCGCCCGCATGCCCACCGCCAACCCCATCCTGATTCCCGAACTCCGCGTCATGCTCGCGGAGGGCGATGCCGCGGGGCTGCGCGAGGTTGCCGCCGAGTTGCACCCGGCCACGGTGGCGGAGTTCTCCGAGGGGCTCGACGACCGCGAACTCTGGCAGATGCTCGAGGCCCTGCCCGTGGAGCGGCAGGCCGAGATCTTTCCCTACTTCCAGATGCCCCGGCAGATCGAGCTCGTCCAGGCAGGCGACCGCGCCCACCTCGGGCCGCTCATCGAATGGATGGCACCCGACAACCGCGACGACCTCCTCCGCGAGCTCGCGCCGGATCTCGTCGAGGAGATCCTGCCGCTGGTGGCCAAGGCCGAGCGGCACGACATCCGCATGCTCCTCTCCTGCCCGGAGGGCTCGGCCGGGTCGCTGATGACCACGGAGTACGCCTCGCTGCCGGCCGACATCACGGCCGGCGAGGCGATCACGCGGCTCCGCTCGCAGGCCCCCAACAGCGAGTCGATCTACTACATCTACGTCCTCGACGCCGAGCGCCGGCTGCTCGGCTTCGTGTCGCTCCGCGACCTGATCCTCGCCAAGCCGACGGCCCTCGTGGCCGATCTCATGCAGCGGGACCCGATCAGCGTGCGGGTCGAGGAGCCCCGGGAGAAAGTGGTCGAGAAGCTCGCGCGGTTCGACTTCATCGCCATCCCCGTGGTGGACGACCGCAACCGGCTCGTCGGGATCGTGACCCACGACGACGTGCTCGACGCCGTCCGTCAGGAGGCGACCGACGACGCCCAGCGGATCGCCGCCATCCAGCCGCTCGGCGAGAGCTATCTCGAGGCGGCGCTCGTGTCGGTGACCTGGAAGCGGGGCGTGTGGCTGGCGATCCTCTTCGCCACCGCCGCCGTCACGGCGATGGTGCTGGCGAAGTGGCGGTCGCCGCACGCCTGGCTCGTGGCCTTCATCCCGCTCGTCATCGCCAGCGGCGGCAACTCGGGCAACCAGTCGGCCACGCTCGTGATCACCGCGCTGTCCACCGGCGACTGCCGGCTCGCCGACTGGCCGCGGATCCTGCGGCGGGAACTCGCGCTCGGGCTGCTGCTCGGCGGCCTGCTGGCGATCCCGGGGTATCTCCTCGCCCTGGCCTACGCCCCGACCGCGGCGGCGGCGATCGTGATCCCGCTGACGATCGTCGGCGTGGTGCTCATGGGCACGCTCGTCGGCTCGGCCCTGCCCCTGCTCTTCCGGTCGCTCGGCCTCGACCCGGCCCTGATGAGCAACCCCTTCGTGTCGGCGATCGTCGACATCGTGGGCATCGTGCTCTACATGTCGGTGGCGCTGCTGCTGTTGGGATGAGACGCCGCGGACCTCCCGGGGGGTCCGCATGCGGGCCGCGGTCCGCTTGACGCATTCGCAAGCCTGGAGGCTTGCGCCACGAGTGGATGGGAAGGGGCAGAACCCCTGCTGCCCCTGTGGCGCACACCTCCTGTTGCCACTGTAACGCACAACTCCTGTTGCCACTGTGGCGCACACCTCCAGGTGTGCGAATCCGGACCGCGGTCCGCTTGACCACATGCGCGAGCGTGAAGGTTTGCGTCACTCTCCGGTCGCAGACCGCCGCTCCGCAAGGACGTTTCCTGCGACCGGACAGCACTGCCCTGGCGATCCCACGTCACTTCCGCCCGGCGGCGAGGGCCTCGATGCGGCGCTCGATGGACGCGGCGTCGTCGCCGGCGGACTTGGCCTTCAGGCCGCCGAGGTAGGCGGCATCGTCGAGGAGCCCGAAGGCGTAGATCACGGCCGAGGCCTGGGCAATGCGGTGCTTGGCGGCCGCGATGTCGGCGTCCGCCGCCGCCTGTGGCGGGTTGCCGGCAGCCCGCCGCAGGCGGGCCACGACCTCGGCCTGCACGGTCTCGTCGTCGGGCAGCAGAGGCGGGCCGATTCCCATCTGTCGGAGGAGCGCCGGGAGATCGCAGCGGACGGCGTCGGGGTTGGCCCGGCAGCAATCCCGGAACGAAGCCCCTTCCAATTTCATGATCGTTTCGTCGTCGCGGAGGTGCACGAGTCGAAACCGGTCGGCGGCCTGCTTGATCCGCACCATCTCCTCGCCTTCCCCGTCGGCGTCGCCGCCGCAATCCCACTCGATCGTGATCACGGGCCCATCGGCGGTCAGCGTCAGCGACCGCCGCGGCTCGCCTGAGTGGCTGACGCCGTACTTCACGCCTTGCCCCTGCTCCGCAAATCGGAAGGTCGCCTGCCCCCGTCCGATCGTCATCCCGTCACCGCCTACCGACATGCTCATGCCGTTCCCTTCAAACATGCCTTGGCTCGCCTGCGAGTAGACGTGAAAGAGCAACCGCAGCAGTTTGATGTCCGTGCCGAGCAGCGCCTCTTCCCGCCCAACGGCATGGCCATCGAGATCCCAGATGCTCGTCTCCTCGCGGAACAACCGGTTCGCGGTGAACGTCTTCTCCGCCACGTCCCGCGGCAGCCCGTCGGCAACGGCCTCGTCGGCAAGGATCTTGGGAGATCTCTCGACGATGCCCTGCACGATCGCGCGGTGCCGGTCGAAGTCGGGCCCAAAGGCCGTGGCCCGCGTGGCGACCTCGTCGAACTCCAGCCGCCCGTCGCGCCAGCCGAGCGTGACGATCCCGGCCTGCAGGGCGAGGAACCGCTGCATCTCGTCCGCGGCGGCCGCCGGCGCGGCATCCGCACCGGCCACCCCGTTCTCCGCGACCACATCTTCGGCGACCACATCGTCGTCCGCGGCCGCCCGCGGCCCGGCCGTGAGACTGCAGAGGAAGCCCGTAAACGCCAGCCCGACCACCATGATGCGTGGGTTCGCGTACATGCTTCTTCCAAACTCCATGTCCATCGAGCCGTGTCCGAGGCTCCGCGCAGGGCTCATCCTACTGCCCGGCCGGGAGCGTGTCGCCACGCTTCTGCGCGGCGGCCCGCGTGGTGATCTCGATCGTCTCCTGGCCGTCCTTCTTCCGCACGACGAACACGAGTTTCCCGTCGGGATTCGCCTTCGCGAGCACCGCCCGGAGCACGGCCTCGGCGGTCGTGTCGGTCTCGTCGAGGCCGACCGCCTGGTTCGTGGTGATCCCCTCGAGCTGCAGGTCGGCTGGCAGGCCGGCAAGGTGGATGAAGGCATCGACTGCTACGTGCTCCGCCTCGTCGAGTCGCGGCGGGTGCCGGCCGACGACGCCGCTCGGCAGGCCGCCTGGGGGCCGACGACCCCCGAGGTCGTCGATGGGCAGACGATCTACAAGGGATCGCGGCTTTC
>JBJTHX010000310.1:0-3580 GCA_046094745.1 Planctomycetia bacterium | reverse complement strand
GCGACGGGCGGTGCGGGGGGCGCGGGTGGCGGCGGTCATGGGTTGCTCCTGGCGGTGTGGGGGGCACGGGTCCGGCCAAGGGACGCATGACCGCTGCCGGTCGCGAAGAGGCTGCCGGCTAGGGAAAAATTCCGGGCTCTTCGGGCCGCTCCGCCCGGGCAAACCCTGCGGGCCGCACGACCGGCACGGCCCGCACGACCCGGCCCCGCGGGGCCGGCAGCGCTTCTCGAAGAACTTCTTGAGGGCTTCCGCCGCCGCGTCGCGCGAGGAATCCGTACCCTTAAGCGGCGCCGCCGGCAGCCCGGCCGGCTTGTCCGTCCGCCCCGCCTTCAGGGCGTCGATCGCCGAGCCGGCGACGCCGGCCTGCGTGCTGCCGCCGACGTCGGCGGCCGGCGGATTCGTGATTCCGGAGACGAACGATCCCGGCTCGGCCGCGACCTCTGGTTCGGCGTTCTCCATCGTCTGCGTGGAGTCGAACATGCCCGCGGGCCGGTCGTCGGCCGCGAGCCAGCGGGACACGTCGTCGTCGGGGCCCGCCCGGGCGGCCGGCTCGGTGCACGACACCTTCAGTTCCAGGCCGCCGACGCGGATGATGTCGCCGTCCTTGACCCGGATCTTCGCCGCGATTTTCTCGCCGTTGACGAACGTGCCGTTGCGGCTGCCGAGGTCCTCGACCCACACGTCGGCGGGGCCGACGTGCACGGCGCAGTGCCGCCGGCTCACCTCCTCGCTCAAGGGCCGCACGTCGCACTCTTCGGCCCGGCCGATCAGCAACTTGGCGCGCTTGATGGCGATGGTGCGGCCGGCGCTCTTGCCGGACGCGACGATCAATTTCGTGACCATGACTGGCGGGCGACGCGGGAGGGGCGGGCGAACCGGACCGGGGAGACCCCGAGTTTAGCAAGCCAGCCGACCTCGGAGCCAGCGGCCCGGGGCCGTCAGCGGCGCTCGAGCCACCTGGTCTCGCCGAACCGTGCGGCCGCCGCGGCGATCGCGGGTTCGCGGCCGGGGCGAAAGCCGCCGGGCTGCCAGGCCGCCGTCGCGCCGCAGCCGCGGGCGACCCGGCCCAGCCAGGCCGCCGCGAACTCGCGGTCGTCGGCGACGGCGGCCGGGTGGAGATCGAGGATCCCCGGGTGCCGCGCGGCCGGGCCGGCCGCGGGGTTGGCCCGCAGGAGCAGGCTGCCGGGCGGGAGGACGACGCCCGCCAGCCGCCGCTGGGCGCTGCCGAGGATCTTCGGGTCGGCCGCGGCCGGGGACGACCCGGCCGGCGCGACGACCACGTCGCCCTCGGCCCGACGGTCGAAGCAGAGGAAGGCGGCGTCGCGGTCGTCGGGACCGCTCCGCCGGTGCTGCCGCGCGGCGACGCCGCGGTCGTGGAGTTCCGCCACCAGCGCCGCGTGGAAGGCGTCATAGAGCGACTGGGCCGCGGTGCCCCAGGCGTGCGCCCGCGGCAGCGCCGCGGCGTAGGTGAGGTCGGTGCCGTGGACGATCGCGCCGCCGCCGCTGGGGCGGCGGACGAGCGGCAGGCCGGCGACGTCGGACCGCCCGCGGGCCGCGGCGATCTCCTGGAACGCGCCGAGCGAGACGCCGGCCGGCGTCCAGCCGTAGAGCCGCACGACGAGGCAGCCGCGGCGGTCCGCCTCGGCCGCCAGCAGCTCGTCGGCGGCCATGTTCGTGCAGGCGTCGGCGGGTTCGTCCCACCACACGGGAACCTGGTTCGCGGCCACGTGCCACCCGCCCCGCCGCACTGTCAGTGCCCGGCGGCCTTCACCTGGGCGTCGTACGCGGCCTGGTCGAGCAAGGCGGCCAGCTCCGCCGGATTCTCGGGCCGGATCCGCACCAGCCAGCCGGCGCCGTAGGGATCCTGGCCGAGGGTCTCGAGCGCTCCGGGCAGCGCCGCGTTCACCTCCACGATCTCGCCCGACACCGGCGCGTAGAAGTCGCTCACCGCCTTCACGCTCTCGATCTCCCCGATCGACTCGCCCGCCTTCACCTTCCGGCCCACCTGTGGCAGCTGCATGAAGACGAGGTCGGTGAGGGCCTCGACGGCGTAGGCCGAGATGCCGACCGTCGCCAGGCCGCCGGCCTCGGGGCGGATCCACTCGTGCGTCTTGGCGAACTTGAGGTCGGCGGCCATCGGTCTCTCCCGGGATCGTTGAAGGCTCGGTGACAGCGGCCCGTGCCGCGAGTCGCAGGATAGCGGATGGCGGCTGGTTCGTGGACGCCCCTCAGCCCTGCGGCCGCCGGTGGAAGGGCAGGGGAGTAACGCGGCCGGGCTGCGTGGCGTCCCGGATCATGACGTCGACCGCCGTGCCCGGCTGCGACGCCGCCCGGTCGACGAGCGCCATCGCCACGGCGGTGCCGACCGTGGGGACATAACTGCCGCTCGTCACGGTCCCCACGGGCCGGCCGTCGACCCGCACCTCGGCCCCCTCGCGGGCCGACCGCTTGGCATCGAACACGATCCCGACGCGAACCCGCGGGGCGGCCTGGTCCCGCATCCTGCGGAAGGCATCGCTGCCGGGGAACGCCCGCGGGCCGCCGTCGGTGCCGTCGAAGTGGAACGCCAGGCCGAGGCCGATCGCGAACGGGTCGCTCGTGCCCACGAGTTCGTGGCCGTAGAGCGGCATGCCCGCCTCCAGCCGGAGCGTATCGCGGGCCCCGAGGCCGCAGGCTCGCAGGCCGTGGGCTGCGCCCGCCGCGTGGATCGCCGACCACACGGCCTCGGCCGCCGCGGCCGGCACGACGAGTTCGACGCCGTCCTCGCCCGTGTAGCCGGTGCGGCTGACGGCCGCGGCGGCGCCGGCCACCGTGGCGGCCGTGGCCGTGTAGTTCTTGAGGCTCGCGATGCGGGCGGCATCGGCGGGCGGGCAGAGGCCGGTGACGATCGGCAGCGCCCGCGGGCCCTGCACGGCGATCATGGCCGTGTCGTTCGTCCGGTCGACGAGCGTGACGCCCGTGGCCGGCAGCCGCGAGGTGAGCCAGGCGACGACGCGGTCGCGGTTGCTGGCGTTGACGACCAGCGAGAATCGCGGCGTGCCGTCGGCGGCATCGGCCTCGCGGGCCACGAGGGCGTCGTCGAGGATCGTGACCGTGCCGCCCGCGTCGCTCGTGACGAGCGTGTAGCGGACGCGGCCCACGTCCATGTCGGCGACCCGCCGCGTGAGCAGCGACTCGAGCCAGTCTCGCGAGCCCGGCCCCGTCACGGTGAGCCGGCCCATGTGCGAGACGTCGAACATCCCGGCGGCCGACCGCGTGGCGACGTGCTCGTCGACGATCGACGCGTATTGCACCGGCATCCACCAGCCGGCGAAGTCGACCATCCGGCCGCCGTGGGTCTCGTGCCAGGGACAGAGCGGGGTGCGGAGAGGCTGGTCAGGCACGGCAAGGTTCTTTCAGAGGGGGAGGCAATGCGGCCCCGCATTGTAGGCCAGGAAATCCGCGCCGCATTCCGTCCCCGGGAGGAGCGGCGTCGGCAAGCCCGGAGGAGCCGGAGCATCGCGTCTCACCGAGCAGCCGACCACTTCGCAGGGGTCTCCTGTGAGCGATGGCGGAGGCGAGGGAGGGGTTGTCGACGCCG
>JBJTHX010000309.1:0-2628 GCA_046094745.1 Planctomycetia bacterium | reverse complement strand
CTCCTCGCGGTCGCCCTGCCGCCGGGCGGCGTGCTCCGGTTCGTGAGCCTGCTGGCGCTCCACACGGCGATCGTGATGGCGTTCCTCGAGCAGGGCGTCGCGTTCGGCATGGGCGTGGTCGCGGTGGCGTTCGCCGCCGTGCCGGCCGTGTTGGCCGCCGCCTTCCGCTGGTTTCCCGAGACCCCGTTGGGCCGCCGCGTGCTGCCGCCGCCGCCGGCCGCAGACGACGTGGTGCCGGCCGCCGACCGCCGCCGCCGGCTGCGCGAGTTCGTGGGTCGCCGCGGTCGTGCCGCGAGCGAACTCATGCCCTGGGGAATGGTCGAGGTCGGCGGCGAGCGGCACGAGGCGATGAGCGAAGGCGGACCCGTGCCGGCCGGGGCGGAGGTGGAGGTGGCGGCGGTGCAGGGAGCAGCCCTGGTCGTCCGGCCCGTGCCGCCACGGCCCGCGGCGGAGGCCCTGCGACCGGCAGCCCCAGAAAAACCGGACTCCGCCGGGCCGCCGCGGCTCTCGCCGGTACTCGAGGAGTTCGAGTTCGACGAACTCGCCGGCCCGGATCCTTGACGGCCTCCCGTCCCCGAACGAGGCTTGGCCGGTTGGTTTGCTTCCCTGCCGGAGTCCACCGTGCTCAAGTTCCTGCCGATCATGCTCCTCGGCGCGGCGATCCTCCTCGCCCTGCTGTTCTTCGCCCTCGTGGCCCGCTATCTGCGGCTCTGGGTGCAGTCGTATGCCTCGAGCGCCGGGATCGGGCTCTTCGACCTCGTGGCGATGAGCTTCAAGAAGGTGAACCCGACCGTCATCGTCCGCAGCAAGATCATGGCCGTGCAGGCCGGGCTCGGCGACGCCAGCGGCCTCACGCGGCAGGCCCTCGAGGCCCACTACCTGGCCGGCGGCCGCGTGCCCCTGGTCGTGCAGGCGCTGATCGCGGCCAACAAGGCGAAGATCAAGGAACTCGACTTCAAGCTCGCCGCGGCGATCGACCTGGCCGGCCGGGACGTCCGCGAGGCGGTGCAGACGAGCGTGTATCCGAAGGTGATCGACTGCCCGGGGCGGAACAGCGGCCGCGAGTCGCTCGACGCCGTGGCCAAGAACGGCATCCAGCTGAAGGTGAAGGCCCGGGTCACGGTCCGCACGAACCTCAACCAGCTCATCGGCGGGGCCACCGAGGAGACGATCATCGCCCGCGTCGGCGAGGGGATCGTGTCGGCGATCGGCTCGGCGGAGCGGCACTCCGACGTGCTGGAGAACCCCGACGTGATCTCGAAGACGGTGCTCGCCCGCCGCCTCGACGCCAACACGGCCTTCGAAATCGTGTCGATCGACATCGCCGACATCGACGTGGGCGCGAACATCGGCGCCCGCCTCCAGGCCGACCAGGCCGAGGCCGACACCCGCGTCGCCCGGGCGAACGCCGAGGGCCGCCGGGCGATGGCGGTGGCCCGGGAGCAGGAGATGATCGCCAGCATCGAGGAGAGCCGGGCGGGGCTCGTCAATGCCGAGGCCGAGGTGCCCAAGGCGGTGGCCGAGTCGCTCACCTCCGGACAACTGGGGATCTTCGACTACTACAAACTGCGAAATCTGCAGGCCGACACCGAGATGCGGAGGTCGATCGCCACCGGCACGCAGCCGGCGGCGGCGGCGATGACGCCGTAGGCCGCCCGCCGCACAGGACCCCAGCATGGATCCCACGAGTACGCCGATCCTGTTCGCAGCCGGCATCGGCGACTGGCTCGAGGCACTGCTGCCGGTGCTGCTCGGCTTGTTCTGGATCGCATCGCAGGTGTTCAACGCGCTCAAAGCCGCCGGCCGCGCCCGGCAGCAGCCGCCCGTCATGCGGCCCCCACGGCCGCGACCAGTGGTCGGTCCGGCGCGGGCTGAAGACATCCGCGCGGAACTTGAGCGGCAGATCGGCGAGTTCCTGGAACGTCCGCAGCCACCCGCCGCCCGTCCGGCGCCGCGGCGGCCGCGGCCGACGAGCGGCCCGCCCGCTGGTCGCAAGGTCGCCAAGGCGTTGCCGCCCGTGCCCGGCGCCGACGAGGCCGCGGCTCCCGACCACCACCCGTTGGCAGCCCAAGGCGTCAGCGTCGCCCGGCACGTGCAGGACTCGTTCGGCCCGGAACTGAAGCACATCGCCTCGTCGCTCCCGGGCGCGTCGCCGGCCGGCGCCGAGTCCCAGCGGCCCGGGGCCGCGACCCGGGCGGAGGAACTCGCCTCGGCCCTGCGCAATCCGGCGACGCTGCGGCAACTCGTGCTGCTGCGGGAGATCCTCGAGCGGCCCGTGGACCGCTGGTGAGGAGTCGCGGTCGCATGGAGGCAGTCGCACCCACAGCCGCCGAACCGCATCGCACGCGGCTGGGGTGGATCGGCGTCGGTGTGATGGGCCGCTCGATGGCCGGCCGGCTGCTCGACGCCGGCTTCACGCTCACGGTCTTCAGCCGGCGCCGGGAGTCAGCCGCCGATCTGCTGGCCCGTGGTGCCGCCTGGGCCGACTCGCCGCGGGCCGCGGCGGCCGCGAGCGACGTCGTCTTCACGATGGTGGGCTACCCTGCGGACGTCCGTCAGGTGGTGCTCGGGCCCGAGGGCGTGCTGGCCGGTCTGCCGGTGGGGGGCATCCTCGTCGATCACACGACG